>CAYQNB010000001.1:0-878 GCA_964418805.1 uncultured Candidatus Saccharibacteria bacterium
AGAAGAAGCATAAATGCTGGGGCGTCTTTTTCTTCTATAAACATAATTACATCACAAGGATTTAATATCGGAAACCTGTATGTAATTGGACCAGTAAAAGGGATAGGAGTATACACAGACCTTCAAAAGATGATCAGGCACTACGTTCTAAAACCAGCAATACACAGCGAGAATCCAAAGGTTATGGTATACAACACAGGACTTGGATATCAACAAGCTCTAGATCAAACCATAAAACTACAAGACCGATACCAGTACTTAAATATTATATACATGGGCACCCTATACTCAGACAAGACAGGAACAGTTGTATATTCACACACCAAAGGAAAATTTGCTGAGAGTGTAAAAGAATTTGCAACTACACTTAAAACAGAAACAGTTCTAAAACCAGAGTACATCACAAACGATTTAAATAGTGAAGATGTAACAATTCTTTTAGGAAAAGAAGTACCTGTAGTTGAAAGTACAACAGATTCAGTGCAAAATAGTACACAATGATCTCATTATTCCATGGAAAAGATACATACCTCTCCCTCTCTTCTCTAAATCAATATATTGAGAAGAAGTTAGAAAGCAATCCAAGCTTAGAAAAAATTGTCATAGATGCACAAAGCACCGATCCAGAAAGCATCTTTAGGACAATCTCAACAGGAGCAATGTTTTCAAAAGAGAGAATTGTACTTCTTAAAAGAATATACAAGAGCAAGAAGAAAGATCAGATAATTGAATATCTTCTAGAGGAAAACCCAATCGATAGTTCAATTGAGATAGTAGTTTGGGAAGATGCAAAGATTAGCTCAATAACAAAATACTTCAAGTTTTTCAAAAAACAGAACAGTGTATATGAGTATAACCAGATGAATAAACCACAGTTT
>CAYQNB010000001.1:888-21147 GCA_964418805.1 uncultured Candidatus Saccharibacteria bacterium
AAATGGGCAGTTGAGAAGGTACAAAATCTTGAGGTTGAGATTGAGAAAGATGCACTTGCACAGCTAATCTCAAAAACAAACTATGATGCGAATAGATTTGTAAATGAGATTGAAAAACTATCCAACCTTTCTAAAAAGATAACACTTGAAGATATTGAAGATACATCAGATACACTTGAATATGATATATGGAAACTAATTGACTCTCTAAATTCGTCCCAGAAGAGTACTACACTTTCCATCCTAACCAAACTACTCAATCAGAAGGTTGATGCACACTTCATAATTGCAATGGTTGCAAGAAATCTAAGACTTCTAACACTAGCACTATATATGAGTGAAAGAGGAAGTGATAGCAGAGAGATTGCAAGCAAGCTAAGAGTACCACCATTCACACTCCCCTCACTAATCTCATCATCAAAAAGAACAGGTATGGAAAGACTAAAAGTTGTGTATGACAAACTTGCAAGCTTAGACTTTGAAATTAAAAGTGGAAAGATAGATCCAGTACTTGGACTAACCCTCCTACTATCAAAGATTTAATTGACAGTATATACAATTTCTCATAAACTGAAATATTAATAAGAAATTCGTATGGATAAATCCAAATCTAAAAAAGTAATTACACTAATACTAATCATCTCAGCAATTTTAGGACTTGCAGCAATTGCAACCTCCTACTACTTCACCCAAATTAGAGATGTAACACCTGGAGATTCATCAGCTGCAAACGGTTGTGGTTGCTACTTTGTTGACACATCAAATGGAGTATCAAGCTGTACAGATGCAAATCCAAAGATGGCTTTTGCATTTAAAACAGGAACAATTCAAAGTGATGGAAGTTGTAGTGCAAATTGTGATTTAAGACTTGCACCAGCTACAGTAAACAGCGATGATGAGCAGATAATTAAGTGTGAGATAGCAACTGGATTTTCAGCTTCCCCTGGATGTATAGATCTCTCCCTTCAAAACTCATCAGGAAATATAATTACAAATGAGATATCACCAGATCAAAGTGCAAAAGTTAGTGCAACATTCAATGTACCCCAAACTCTTGCAACAGATGATACAGACTTCTACAAAAGCTTCTCGATTGTTGTAAATGGTGAAAGAACAAATCTAGATGTAACAGATGTTGCAAAAACAGGAAGTGGAAAAACAGCAATATATACAGCCTCAACAGATCTAACTGATCTTGGAGACTCAGACACATTAACACTCCAAGCATTTGGAAGCAGTGTTGTTGGGACAGAGTATACATCGTCTGCATGTCTAAGAGAACTTAAGGTTACACAGTCACAGGTACCAATTTGTAGGACATTAGATGTAAGTGTAGATGTTGTAAATGATATACCTAAGGTTGATGAACTAACAATTGAAACATCATCACTTGGTGATGTTGAAACTCTTTCAGTTGAGTTCACACTTGGAGATAGTGACGTTAAGGCATCAACCAAAGACCTAACATCAAAGTATCTTGCAGGTACAGTACTTCTCGACCAAGACTTCCTATACTCCTCAAGCAACTTCACAACGAATAATAACTTCTCAGAGCTTGATGATTCAACAAACAGCGTTGATCTCTCAGCAGTACTAATTGTAAATGGTGAAAGCATTGATTCAGATGCATGTACAACTTCAGAAAAGTTCACAACAGTATCCCCTTCTGATGATGTAGATCCAGACCAGGTTGTAGATGGTGATGATGAAGAGGAGGAGGATCCAGATGTAGATCCAGATCAGGTTGCAGACCCATCAGCATTCATGACAAGCAAAGATGCTGATATAGCATGTATTGAAAGAACTGCTCCAAACAATGAAGCCGTATATACAATTACAATTACAAACGATGATGATGCATTCCAAGATATTGCAAGTATAGTGGATAAACTTCCACTTGGATTTGAGTATGTAGAAGAGTCAACAGAGATAAATGGAGTGGCTGTAGATGATGTTGACTACCTAACAGTAACAACAGTTGGAAGCTCACAACAACTAACCTGGGAAACAGAAGATGGATGGTCAGTTGCAAGTGAAGCAGATATGACAATTACATACACAGCAATAGCAACAGCAGATGCACTAACAGGAGATGCACTAAATGAGGTTGTAGTGACACCTGCAAATACACCAACAGACCCAGACTCACTAAGAGCAGAGGTCTCAATTGATGTTGCACAATCATGTACAGCACCAGAAACAGGTCTGTTTGATGATACACAAGGAAGAATCATATTCTCAGTAATGGTAATTGTATTTGGAGCAATATTTGCAAAAACAGGATTTGGTATTGCATTCTCAGAAAAGCTAGCAGGAAATAGTATGTATATGGGTATGTATAAAACAGCACAGATGTTTGGATGGAAACTAACAGACCCAAGAAGATACTTTGAAGAAAGATCTATAAGTAAGATTGAAAAGAAGAGAAGAAAGAAAACTAATTAACCGATATTACAATCGGAAGACCAAGTGAACCATATGCTTTTTGATCTGAATATACGATAAGGTAGAGATCCCCCTTAACTCCCTCAATATATACAACGTGATTCCTCTTCTTTGTATTATTCTCTTTTTGAACAGCTGTTGAATTAATACTATCCTTCTTAACACCATACTTTAAAAATCCCAAACAGTTCTCCTTTGTATTCCACAAAACATTAACACCACTTCCCTCTCTCTCCCACGATATATTGTACGGCTCACAAGATTCAAGAGAGTTAACGTGATATATCACGAATGAAAAAGTATACGAATGGAATTAGGGCAATTAGGGAGATTTTGAGTAGGAAGTTAATCTGTTTGCTCATCTTGTACAATTAGGTAGAAGGATTTTTCAACAATATTAACACCATCAGTGAGTTGTAATACGACCTTGTGAGTACCAACGTCAGTGGAAGTTGGGGTACCAAACAGAGTTAATCTCTCAACCTTCATCCAAAGTGGTGAACTGATGATTGATAGAGAAAGGTCTGTAACAGAACTATCACTATCTGAAACCCTAAGAGTATACTCATACTCACTTCCAACATATGCAACTGAAGGCTCTACGTTAATTATCTTTGGTATCTCATTTACATCAACAACACCAGCAACAGCACGCTTTGCATCCTCACTATTCGCAACATTAATATCCCTGTACATATTGGCCATGTATATCCCAGATGTTGAGAATATAGAAAAGAGAACTATGAATGCAATGACTCTAGCTTTAATGTTCATAGTAATATAGTATCATACAAAATTTTAAAACAATACATTCAATTAACCTCCATTGAAGGAAGTAGCCCATAATGATAGAATCGCCGATTATGTCAGAGAAGAACGATGAGACTTTAAATACAACACAAAAACACCTCTCCTTCCCAACTCTTGACCAAATGTATACATGTGAAATTGAGCTAAGTGAGAGATTTGGTTTTAAAAGAGAACTAATCGGTTATTCAGAGAGCGGAAGAGAAATCTATATGATAACTGCCGGGGATGGTCCGAAAAAGGCACTAATCTGGGGATTTCCGCATCCAAATGAACCAATCGGAGCTCTTACTATTGATACCCTGTTAAATCAGATTGGTGAAAGTGGAGAAGATTACGGGTATACATGGCATTGCATATTCTGTATAGATCCAGATGGAGCAAGTAGAAATGAACTATGGTTTGAGAATCCAACTTTTGAAAACTTCATGAGACATTTTTACAAACAACCAGCCGGAAGTCAGATTGATTGGAATTTTCCGTACTCAGATGAAGATTTTACATGGCAAACAACACTTCCTGAAACTGAAATCTTAATTGAGCTAATGGAACGCATCAAACCTGACTTGATATATCCTCTTCATAATTCAGTTAAGGGTGGAGCGTATCTTTTTAATTCTCGAGATTTTGGACAAGAGTACTACAAAGCCATAATTGCTCTTTCCAACGAGTTAGGTATTCCGCTACATCTTGGAGAACCAGAACTTCCATTCATGGTGCCAGTAACAGACCAACTTCCTGCCTATCACCCTATTACACGTAAAGACTATATGAATCACTCACCAAAAACTGCCAGAAATGCAGGAAATAGTTCTTCCGGTTACTTTCTAGAGAGAATAAATCCAAATGGTGATGTGATTGTCACAGAAGTTCCTTACTTTACAACTCCTGCAATCAACGATACATCACCTTCAGAAAAAACTAGGTATGAAATTAGTAGGGATATGTATCTTTCATTTCAAGAAAGCTATGACAATCTAGCAAAGATTGCTCAAGAGATATTAAATGTAGTAGGTATAGAGCAACCACTTCGTTTAATAGCCGAGGATATCGTGAATAAATCCGAAAATAGATTCTGGGCAAGTAAAGCAGAAGAGCTACAAAACATAGGTGAACTAATGATAAATGCCACAGTGGGTCAGGTGCTTGATCTTCAGATTACAACAATTCTAGAAGAAGGATTGACAGCATCAAATTTAAAGCAGGTTGCAACTAGCTTTGGATCAAATGAAAGAGTGCTTGCCGATTTAGATGAAATTGTATCTAAATGCGCAGGCAAGGCTAAAGAATTGGGTTTGACTACACTTCCAATTGATATTCTTGTAACCCTACAACTAGAAGCGCTACTAGCTCTTGTACGTCAGTAATTAGAACTTAATCACTTTCGCGATGTTTACAAAACCTCAATATACAGATATAATCAGACCGTTTAAGAAAGAAATTAATAACAATGGCAAACCTAAAAGCATCAAAAAAGCATATTAGACAAACAAAAAGAAGAACTGTATATAATAGTAGATTAAGAAATAGAGTTAAAAAGGCTGTAAAGGCTTTTGAGACACTAATAACAAACGAGGACTATAAAAAAGCAAAACTTGAACTTCCAAAGATAGCAAAGGTTTTAGACAAGGCAGCAAAAAAGAGTGTTCTTAAGAAAGAAACAGTGAGTAGAAAAATTTCCCGATTAACTGTAAAGTTAAATAAAAGAATAACTGCCGCAAAAAATGTCAAAACTGCTAAAAAGAGCTCTTAGGATTGCAATACTTCCAGCATCAATACTAGTTGCTGGAAAATTTCTCTCTCTAATAGTTCTAACGACAATCAATGGATTTCCAATATGGATTGAGAATGATATAACCTCCTTCTTTTCAATACAGATATATGTTTCAAATTCAAATGTTGCAACGCAGATCAACTCATACTCCAACCTCATAACCCTCCTTCTAATTGCAATCCCAACTGTATATATGTTGGTTAGAAAGACACTTCTAAAGGATATTGAACATGACCCAAGAACAGTTGTTAGACTAACAAAACTAAATATCCTTAAGTGGGTAACCTCCCAAGACACAACATTTCTTCAGATTCTTCTTTGGACAGTATTTCTTTGGATTGTAACAGGGGTAATTGTATCAAGCACACTGCTTGAACAGACATATACATGGATTGCCATACTGGCTGGGACACTCTCAATTCTGTGCACGTGGGGACTCATTAGGACATTTGAAGTGGAAACTGCTAAGATATATCCACAGACAGATAAGCAGTATACTTAATCATGTTAAAAAGAGAGATTAAAAGATTTAAAAATAGATTCTCATCACTTTCAGACCCACTTGGCATTGTTGCCCTAATTCTTCTCTTTCTTCTCCCAACACTAGCAGTTCTCAACCTTTCACCACAGTATAAGAGTAGAGAGGATAATGTACTTGGTGTAATTGATGGTGAAGATGTAGGTTTAGTCATGGTTGGTGGTGTTCATGACATAATCAAAGAGGAATATATGGATTTCAAAAATGAGAAACTTGTTGAATATAGTAGCAAGATAATTAAAGCTAAGTCATCACGATACTCAAAACCGATCATTCAGATCACAAACCCAAAATCAGAGAAGAGCGATATTAGAGTATCAGCTCTAACACAACTAGCTTCATCACAAAAGATTTCAGTTGTTCTAGATGGATTTGAATACATACTTCAAGATACAGATGGAACTTCAACACCACAAACAATATCTCTCTCCCCTTCTTCAAAATCGGACATATATCTTGTTGTGACAAATACGCAGGATATTCTTTTCAACAACAGTGTATACCTCACACTTGTTCTTCCTAAATAATGAAGATAACTCTTGTAATGGTAACTAGCAGTGATGGATACATTGCATCAGATACACATACACACTCTTTCAAATGGAATTCAAAAGAGGATAAGCAGTTTTTCAAAAAGATTTCAAAAGAGATTGGTACAGTGATAATGGGTTCTAGTACATTCAGTGTGAATGAGCAGTATGTTCTTCCAGAGAGATTAAATGTTGTATTAACAAATAATCCACAGAAGTTTAAAGAGCAAGATAACCTAATATTTCTAAGTGGAAAACCAGAAGAGATTGTAGAAGAGTTAGAAGGAAGAGGCATTGAACATGCTTGCTTAATTGGTGGAGCAAATGTAAATACTCAGTTTCTAGAAGCAAACCTAATTGACGATGGATATATCACAATTGAACCGATACAGTTTGGAAGTGGAATTAAAATGTTTGCACAGGAAGCAAAGTATACAGTTGTAAGCGAAGAGAGATTGAATGAAGGTGGTACAATCTTAAAGTATGTGAAATTTAAATAAGTTAATCTCAAATATACTATGAACAAGATGGATATGTTAATTCTCGCAGTTAGTGCAAGCGATATTCAAGATCAGCTAACCAAATCACTTGAAAAGGGAGATTACATACCTTTTGAGAGTTCAGATGAGTATGACCAGTTAGTAAAAAACGGGAAATTTCTTCGAAGAGGAGATCTAGAAGAGGACCCAAACTTCAAACAGATAATTCCATATACGATTCTAAAAAGTGGTGACAAGATCCTCTACTACTCCAGAACTGATAAAGGCAATGAAGCTAGACTATACAACAAGTTCAGTGTGGGAGTTGGAGGACATGTAGACAAGGAAGATGAGACCCAGAAGCAAACAGAAACAATTGATATCGCAATGAGAAGAGAGTTGGATGAAGAATTTGGTATAAAGGATGACTCAGTTACATTCCTCCCACTTGGATATATATATACTGAAATCTCAGATGTTGATAAGGTACATATTGGAATATTAATGCTTGCAGTGGTTGATGAAAATGCACAAGTGAAAACATCAGATGAGATTGCTAAGTTTGAATTTGTATCAAAAGACAAACTGCTTGAAATGTTAAACAACCCAGAAAATGATCCTGAAAACTGGACAAGAATCACTCTAACAAAGGCAATTGAGCAGATATTTGCAAATTAAATACTGTAACACACTCAAAAAAGCTGTATAATACCAATACATTATGCAGCAAATTGAACAGAGTAAAATTAGAAACTTCTCCATAATCGCACATATTGATCATGGGAAATCAACCTTGGCAGACAGGATGCTTGAACTTTGCCATGCTGATATTGAGAGGGATAAGAGGAAAGAAAGAGTACTTGATAGATTAGACTTGGAACAGGAGAAAGGAATAACCATTAAACTTCAGGCTGTAAGACTAGCTTGGAAAGAACATGAACTAAACCTCATAGATACACCAGGACATGTAGACTTCTCATACGAAGTATCCAGATCCCTTGCTGCTTGCGAATCAGTACTTCTTCTGATTGACGCAATGCAAGGAGTACAAGCACAAACAATATCAAATACAAGAAAAGCACTAGATCTGGGATTAAAGATAATACCTGTGATAAATAAGATAGATATACCTGGAGCTGATATAGCAATGCGAGAAAGAGAACTAGAACAGTTGCTCGGATTTAAAAAAGAGGAGATCGTTAAAGTATCTGGAAAGACTGGCGAGGGAGTTGAACAACTTCTTGATGCCATAATTGAAAGAACACCAGCACCAAATGGAAACTTAAACTCCCCTCTTAAGGCACTAATCTTTGATTCCTTCTACGACGAACATAGAGGAGTTGTAGTTGCAATTAGAATATTTGATGGAAAGTTCATACACACACATAAAAGAGAAACCCCACTCCACCTTCTTCGAAAAGAACAGAACTTCACACCAACAGAGATTGGAATATTTGCACCAGACCTAAAAGAGATTGAGCAACTAAATGCAGGTGAGGTTGGATATATTGCAACAGGCCTTAAAGATATCAGATACTTCACAGTTGGAGATACAATTTCAGATAGTCCTAAAACTCTAGCACTTGAAGGATACAAAACACCAAAACCAAATGTATTTGCAACATTCTTTCCAACAGACTCAAACGACTATGAAGAGTTAAGACAGGGATTAAACAAGCTGGCACTAAACGATGCATCATTAACATTTACAGACCAGAGATCATCAATGCTTGGATCTGGATTTAGATGTGGATTTTTAGGACTTCTTCACATGGAGATTGTTCAGGAAAGACTTGAACGAGAATATAATGTAGACCTTGTCATAACGGCACCAACAGTTGAATATCAGATAACAAGGACAAATGGAGAAGAGATTGTAATTCAAACACCACAGGAGATGCCAGACCCATCTGAAACATCAGAGATACGTGAACCATGGGTTAGAACTGAGATAATCACCCCTGACACATATATTGGAAAGATCATGGAACTAATGCAAAGCAAGAGAGGACAGTATGTAAACACACACTACTTAAACCCAGCAGGTGACATGAAGCTCTCCTCAACATATATAAAACTTGAATATGATATGCCCCTTGCTTCTCTCATATCAAACTTCTTTGATCAACTTAAAAACATAACAAGTGGATATGCATCGATGGAGTATGAACTGATTGATTTCTTTCCAGTTGATCTTGTTAAGGTTGCGGTTCTGGTCAACAAAGAAGAGGTACCAGCCCTAAGTTTCATTGAAACAAGGGACGACGCAAGAGCAAAAGCAAGCAAACTTCTTTTTGTAATGAAAGATGTAATACCAAGACAGCAGTTCCAAGTACCACTTCAAGCAGCAATTGGAGCAAAAGTAATTGCAAGAGAGAATGTGAAAGCAGTTAGAAAGGATGTAACAGCAAAACTGTACGGAGGTGATGTATCAAGAAGAAAGAAACTTCTTGAGAAACAGAAAAAGGGAAAGAAGAGACTAAAACAGATTGGAAGTGTTAATATTCCTCAGGAGGCATTTCTTGCAATACTTAAGACATAATGATTAAGAAACTAATACTCACAAACTTTAGAAAGTTTAAGAATATTAAGCTGGATTTTGATAAGCCACTGATCATAATTCACGGGGACAATGCAAAAGGAAAAAGCTCAATACTTGAGGCCATATACACTCTCACGAATGGACACTCACCGTGGGCATCATTTGACGATATCTTTGAAAACAATCAGCAGGAAGAGCTAAACTTTAGAATTGAAGCAGATATTGAGATTGAGGATGAGATGAAAAATATCGCATTCTTTAAAAACGAGAATAAGAGAGTACTTCAGATTGAAAAACAGAATACAACATCAAAGAAGTTCTTTGAAAAGATATCTTCAACAATCTTTAACCCTGAACAGATTGAGATATTGATGATCTCCTCAAGCAAAAGAAGGGAGTTTCTAGATGAGATACTTAGCAAGATTGATATTGAATATACAGATATATTAAAAAAGCACAGACAGACACTAAGACAGAGGAACGCATATCTAAAAAAGCTCTCGAAGGTATTTTTTGAAACAGGAAAGTTTAACGAAAAGGACACCCAACTTATGTACTGGACTAAGGAGTTTGCAAAATATTCAGCTCGCATAATTGCAAAGAGAAACGAACTTGCATCTGAACTTGAGACTGAGAAGTTTAAGATTAAATATAACTCAACACTTTCACTAAATCTCTTTGAAGATATGATGGATATTAGTAGTTTAGAAAAGATTCACTTCAAGGTGATGATGGATAAGGTGAAAAGGGATATTGCAGTTGGTCATACAAAGATTGGAGCACATAGAGATGATTGGAGTATTCACAACGGACAAGATGTTAAGAGATTTGGATCCAGAGGTGAGAAGCGAATGGCGATTGTTGAACTAATCTTTCTGACACAGACTCTTGTTGCAAAAAAGAAAGGTCAACAACCATATCTTCTTCTAGATGATATACCTTCAGAGCTGGATAGCAGTAATATTGGAAAGATTCTTAACAAAGAAATTTTAGGTAAACAGCAGACATTCATCACAACAATTGATATCTCCCTAATACCAAAGGATATAAAAAAGGATGCACAGATAATAAATCTCAACTCTTAAACTCACTGACTCTTTTCTCAAAAGTTTCAATAAAGTTCTTCTCTTTCTCACTCTTAAATCCTTCAGGATGAAATGCAATCCTCCCCTTTTTAAAGTTTCCTAAAATCCTCCTCAGATTTGGATTATGAAATGAAAGGTACATATATTTAATCTGAAGAATCATAGATAAGATATTTAGCATAAAAATAACTGGATTATTCTTCACATCCTTCTTAGTCTTTACACTCTCAAAACTATTCATATACCCATATTTAGGAACCCATGAGTTTTCTTTAATAATTTCGTCATAAAAAGCTTCATTATATATCGGCTTCATAAAAATAAGCTCATGGAATGTAAACATATCATCTTCAAATTTCAAAAAATGCTCTTCACATATAAGATTTACACAGTACATGTCAGCAACTTCTATACTTTTTCCAACACGAATCTTTTTTGCAAAAATATTTTTTATCTGCAATAACAATCTATAGATCCATGCACAATTCTTTCTAACAACAATAAAGAGATCGATATCATCACCCTCCTTTGCATTCTGAGCACCAACAGAACCAGACACACAGATATGAGAAACAAGGTTAAATATCAGAAAGAACTCAATATCGTTTTGTGCTTTTTTTAATTTTTTCTGCCAAATATCATCTTGCTTTTCTTTTTTAAGCAACTTCAACACTCTTCTGTCCAAATTTTCTACTGTTTTTTCTCCACATATCCTCTTTGCATCCTCAATTGTTAAGGACGCACTCATGTTCTCTCTGAAAACAACTAGTTTTAAGATCTTTAGATCATTAGACTTCATATCCAATTCTATCAGCTATACCAAAAAGTGTGTATTAATTTGAAGAAAATGCAGATTCTGGTAAACTAATTTAGAAGATACTATGAAACAACACGCAATACCACAAAACATATTAGATATTGAGTTTAAGCTTTTCACTAAGTTCACAGTTAGGGAATTTACATACATGGCTGTGGGTATTGGTTTTGGTGGAATCTTTCTGTATATGTATTCAAAAGGTGATATTCCTGGAATTGTTGCATTCCCAATATTTCTCACATCCTCTGCCATTGGGCTTTTCTTAGGATTAGTACCGATAAATGACCAAAAAGCGGATGTATTCCTTAGAAACTACATAACTGCCATAACAAGCCCAACACAAAGAGTATGGAAGAATGCAAAACTAGATCAGAAACTTGGAAAACCAACCCTTCCAAATGAAACAAAGGCAGGAATGGAAAGAGGAGTTGCAGCAAATAAACCAAAGATTGTTGGAACCAGTCAGGCATCAGATCAAGGTACAAAATATATTGAAGATGAAAAACTTCAGGCATTAGATAATGAGGAAGCTCAAAAACTTGCACAGATCTCAAAAGAGGCAGTTCAAGCTGGTGTTGGATCAACCACCCCACTTCCAAAAGATATCCCTGTACAAAATCAACAGGCTCAGCAACCCGTACCAAACAGTTCAAATATCTCAATCAATTCACAAAATATCTCAAACTTTGAGATTGCGCTTCCAGATGGAGTTGTTCTTAACGGCTCACTTAATATGCAGATACTAAACAAGGAAAACACACCAGTTTCCGGTGCTGTTGCAACAATTAAGGATTCAACAGGAAGAGTACTTTCCGCATTTAGAGCAAACGATCAAGGATATATTTTGACAAACAAGATCTTAAATCCAGGTACATACTACATCAATGTTAAAGATGAAAAGAATACATACCCACAGGTACAGGTTCTTCTAGATGGAAATAGTATTAAACCTTTTAAGATAACGGCAATATAATGGACGCAAAAGCAAGAGCAAAAGCCATTCACACAACACAGGACCACCTAGAGGTCAAAGAGATTATCGACGATCTTGTACTAACAAAAACAGGAAGTGTTGCACTTGTGCTTCAAACAACAGCAGTGAACTTTGATCTTCTTTCGGAGTATGAACAGGACAACAAGATATATGCATTCGGTGGACTTCTAAATTCCCTTAACTTCCACATACAGATTCTAATCATCACAAACAGGATTAATATCAGCAACTATGTCGACTACCTAAAAAATCAGACACAAAGAGCAATGACAGATGGTCTTAAAAATCAGCTAGCGATATATACAAACTTCATTCAAAACCTAATTGTTCAAAATGATGTTTTAGACAAAAAGTTCTATATCGTAATTCCATACAACCCAACCGTTTCCTTCTCAACATTTGGAAAGAAGAGTACAAAAGAAGCACAGGAAGAACAAGCAATGCAAAAAGAGAAACTTCTAGAACAGGGAAAGATCTTCCTATACCCTAAAAGAGACCACGTCCTAAAACAGCTTGGGAGAATGGGACTAATGGCACATCACCTAACATCTAAGGAACTAATTGAAATCTTCTATAACACATATAACCCAGAAACATGAACGAGATAGATAACAAACAAAATAAATTTGAAAGGTCATTTGAGAGCAAAACTGCTCAGATGATGCAGGAGAAAGAGAGCAAGCTCACAGCACCTGGTGAGGCAATCAACCAGTTTCAAAGCGAACTAAACTCTCAAAGAGAAGAGGATAAGATAAAATTTGAAAAGACAAAATATCAACCTACAAAGCTAAGAAAGAAAAGATTTGGACCATTCCAAGGCATTGTTGACCTGTTCACATTAAAGGGAAAGAAGAAAGAGCCAGAGAAGATTGAAGCACCAGAAAATAGTAGGCCACCTGAGAGCTTCGATGGTATGACGCTTCAAGATATTGTTGCACCAATCGATATTGAGATTGATTTTAACCTGCTTGAAGTTGGAGATATGTACTACAGATCATTCTTTGTGAGCGGATATCCAAGATTTGTTGGACCAAACTGGCTATCTCCGATTGTTAACTTCGAACACTCACTTAGAATCTCCACCTTCTACTACCCCGTTGATTCAAAGATCATCATGGACAAACTTAAAAAGAAGATTGGAGAGATGGAAGCAACGCTCTACGGACAGATGGAGGGAAGAAAGGCAGTTGATCCAACAGTTAAGGTTGCACTAACTGACGCTCAACAACTTCAAGACTCAATTGCAGAAGGTACTGAAAAATTCTTCCACTTTGGTATGTATGTAACAATCTCAGCAAAATCTAAAGAGGAGCTTGAGAAGATATCTAGAAATGTTGTCTCAACACTTGCAGCAATATCTGTCACAGCAAAACCTGCAATGCTTCAACAAGAACATGCTTTCTTAAGTACACAGCCTCTTGGACTAGACAAGGTGTACATAACAAGAAATATGGATACAACCTCTCTTGCTACAACATTCCCATTTGTGACTTCCGAGCTAACAATGGATCATGGAGTTATGTATGGAATAAATCAACACAACAAGAGCTTGGTGATATTTGATAGGTTTGAGATGGAGAATGCAAATACTGTTGTGTTTGCAAAATCAGGAGCAGGAAAAAGCTACTTTGTTAAACTTGAAGCTGTTAGAAGCTTAATGCTTGGAAGCGAGATCATCATCATTGATCCTGAAAGAGAATATGAGGATTTAAGTAAGTCAGTTGGTGGAAACTATATATCTTTCTCACAAGACAAAGGTCATAAGATGAATCCGTTCGAACTTTCAGGACTTGGTGAAGAGGATGACGATGAACTTAGAATGAAGCTTCTCTCTTTGCAGGGATTCTTCAAACTACTCTTTGGAGGCTTAACAAACCCAGAGATGTCCATATTAGATAGAGCACTTCTTCTAACATACAGAGAGAAAGGAATTACACTGGATCCTAAGACACAAAGAGGAACAACTCCCCCACTTCTAGAAGACCTATACAAGGTATTAAAAGGAATGGCTGAAAATGAAGCACATGAACTAGCAAGAAGGCTTGAAAGATATATTCTTGGAAGTGGTGCAGGGATATTTAACGAAGCAAGTACTGTTGAGTTAAATAATCCATTCACAGTATTTAGTATTAGAGATCTCCAAGAAGAGCTTCGACCAATGGCTATGTATCTAATGCTTGACTATATCTGGACAAGAATTCGAAAGGACAGGAAGAGAAGATTAATGGTTGTTGATGAGGCATGGTATATGATGCAAAATGAGGATTCTGCAAAGTTCATGTACTCAATTGCAAAAAGAGCTCGTAAATACTATCTGGGTCTCACAACAATTACACAGGATGTTGATGACTTCCTTAAAAATGATATGGGTAGAGCCATCATTACAAACTCAGCAATACAGATGTTAATGAAACAGAGTCCAAGTGCGATTGATAGGATCCAGCAGGTATTTAATCTCTCAGAGGGTGAAAAGAACTACCTTCTCTCATGCGATCAAGGTCAGGGTCTCTTCTTTGCAGGTTCAAACCATGTTGCAATTCAGGTTGTTTCAAGTCATGCAGAGCATGAACTAATCACATCAGACCCAAGAGATCTAGAAAAAAGAGCTGCAGAAGGAAAAGTAGTTGGTTCTAGAACAGTTGAAGAGCTTTCTCAACTCTTCGAACCTCCTGCAATGCAAAATCCAATTAAATCCGGCGTTACAAATGACAGCAAAGATCTAATTCAGAAAGCAATTAAAAGAAGAGAGAGTGATATTGAGCAGATTACAAAAGAAAGAGAAGAGTATGAGAGAAAAAGAGCTCTTCAAAATCAGCTAGATTCATCAGGAAGACCACTTCAGGGTCAGAAACTAATTGATTCAGTTGTAGAGCAAAGAAAGCAGTTACAAAAGGATAGATTTCATTTAACACCACAAGGGATTGTGGGAGGAGAGGAGGAAGATGAGCAACAACCAAATAGTACAACCGACAGTACAAGATGATTCACAAAATCTAGCTACACCTCAAAGTTTAGGTAGTGGTAATTTTGCAGTTGATGATGGATATCTTTCAACAGTTCAGATTGATCCAAACAAACTTTCACAGTCTCAAGTTCAAAGTGATCTAGAGGCAATTAAAAGAGCAGAATTTGGTAGTGCAGATCCAACAAGTCCATCAGAAAAAGAGGAACAACCACTTTCAACAGAGGAAGTACAAGCAAAAAAGCCTCAAGAATTAGCAGCGCTAGAACTTAAGAATCCTTTTAAGGGGGAATAGTGTGATATAATCACTATATTAAATTCCCTCACACCCTACTTTGAAAGAAGAATCAGAGAAAAGAGATTTCAAAACTTTTGTATCTGTTGCAAAGTGGGCGTATAAAAAGCTGTACTCACTGAGCAGAAGAGACTTCATCGCTCTAATTATCACCGGCTTTCTCGTAGGGACCCTCCCAACACTTTCAGTATATGTAAACTCCAGAATCTTAAACGAACTAATTGATGGGATTGTTAGATATTCACAGAGTGGTATTGAGTCGTTTGTACCACCAGTGGATATTATGAAACTGATTCTAATCTCTGCATCAATAAGTTATGTAATCACCCTTATTGAAAAGATAAATGATATCTTCACAGTACGCTTCACAATTTTACACCAAGCTACATTGGAGATTGAACTGTATAAGAAGATCTCTAAACTGTCCATGCAGGACTTTGAATCCCCTGGGGTTAGTGACATGATATATAAAGCAAGGGATAATCTGCAGAGATTGAACTCATTCTTAATCACTTCAAACAGAATCTTAGCCCAAGCTTTTGGCATTATTGCAGCAGGTGTTGTTGTATTTATCTATTCAAAGCTCCTTTTCCTATTCTTAATATTAACTGCGCTCCCCTCTGCATATCTATATGCAAAGAATATGTTCCAATTCTGGGATTTTTATAACAAGCACTTTCAAAAGTTCAGACTTGCTAATTTTGTAAAAACTCACTTACTCGCTGAAAAAGCTCTTCCAGAAAATCTGATTCATGATTCAGCTAAGTATGAAGTTAAGTACCTGAAAAATGTTTCTAAATTTATCAGAGGAAATGAGTATAAATTTAGACTTGGTGGAAGGAAGATAGATATCTTTACTCGAACAGTTGATTTCATAAAGGATTTAATTACACAGTTCTACGTCATAGCAAGAGTAATTGTAGAGAAAGCAACAATTGGAGACTACCAATTCTATACAAACAGAGCATTAAATTTTAAATCAGAACTGACAGGAATATTCAGCCAATTTGTAACCTTCTACGATCACACACTTGGTATTCGACCGACAAAAGATGTTATGAATTTAGAACCAATCGTAAAGGGAGGTAAGTTGAAAATTAAAAAGAATCAAAAATTGAAGATTGAGTTTAGAGATGTATATTTCAAATATCCAAGAAGCAAGAAGTATGCACTTGAGGCAGTTAGCTTCACAATCAATCCTAATGATGAGATTGCGTTTGTTGGAGAAAACGGAGCTGGAAAATCAACGCTCATCAACCTAATCCTTAGATTCTACGATCCTCAGAAAGGGCAGATTTTAATAAATGATGTGGATATACAAGAATACGATCTACGAAGCTACTACAACAATATGGGTGTGATATTCCAAGATTTCAACAGGTATCTATTCTTAACTGCAAAAGAAAATATACATATTAGTCGTGATGACCCTGAGGATATGAAGAAGATCATTGAATCTGCAAAACTAGCTGAGATTCACAACGATATTAATAGACTACCACTCAAATATGATCAACTTCTAACTAAAACCTTAAAGGGAGGTACAAATCTTTCCACTGGACAGATGCAAAAGCTTTCTCTTGCTAGAGTCTTTTACAGAGATGCTCCAATTCTAATTCTAGACGAACCAACTGCTTCGATCGATGCACAGGCAGAGCATAAGATATTTAATAAGATATACGACTTTATTGATAACAAGACAGTAATAATAATCTCCCACAGATTCTCAACTGTAAGAAATGCACAGAAGATATATGTACTTGATAAGGGAAAGATCATTGAACAAGGCTCACACGAAGAGTTGATGAAAATAGGTGGAAAGTATGCTAACGCATATAATCTACAAGCAAAAGGATATAAAGATTAACTAAGTGGTCCCTGATCTGGAAGTACAAACTCCGTTAGATTATCCTTTGTAACTCGTATTGGAACTGGTTTCTTCTCAATAATCTGTCTTGCTGCACTTCGTACAAGCGTTGCCAAGTTTCTTTCAAGCTGTCTTAGACCAGCATCAAAACCTACTGGTCTAACAAGAAGTGGCCATACCTCTTCCTCAATTACAATATTTTCAGCAGGTATTCCTGTATTTTGTATAACTTTAGGAAGTGAGTAGTTTTTTGCAATTGTAATCTTCTCTTCATCAGAGTAGCTGGTAAATCTAATTACCTCCAACCTATCAAGCAATGCTGCTGAGAGTGAACCAAGATTGTTTGATGTACATATGAAAAAGACATTAGAAAGATCAATAGGATAGTCAATGTAGTGATCAATAAAGTGTGAGTTCTGCTCTGGATCAAGAATTTCAAGAAGAGCTGCCATTACATCTGCAAGAAGACCACTACTACCACTCACCTTATCTATCTCATCTAAAAGTATGACTGGATTCATTGTACCTGTTCGTACAATTGCCTTAACAATCTGACTTGGTTCTGCATCAAGAAATGCTTTTGATTGACCACGAAGAGCCTGAACGCTTCCAAGTGCACCAAGAGATACTCGTGCAAACTTTCTTCCCATTGCCATAGCTATAGATTTTGCAATTGAGGTTTTTCCAACACCCTGAAGACCTGTGAAAAGAAGCACTGGTGCATTAGCAGAAGAACCTCTTAGTACTGCCATCTCTTGCCCTTGAACCACATTAGTATTTGCCTGCTGATTGCTGTTCTTATTTAGTTGCATAACTGCAAGATAGTCGAGGATTAGATCTTTAACAGTATTCATACCAAAGTGGGTACTATCCATTATTCTCTTTGCATTCTCAATATCAAGATTATCCTGTGTTGCTAAACCCCAAGGAATACTTGTAATCCAATATATATACTTATCAACACTCTCAAATTCACCGGAGTAGCTACCTCGCTTTGCCATTCTTCTAAGTCTTTCAATACTCCTTCTTGCACTCTCTTTCAGTTGTTCAGGCATTTTTGAATCAATAACCTTCCTATCTAGATTTTCAATCTCCATTATCGATTCATCCATAATTGTTTGTGTTGAAGATTGGTTTGGATTTAGAGCACTGTTTAATGATATCTCTCCACCAGTTTGATCTGATGCTCTTTGAGGAGGTGCGACAGGATTATTATTTTGTGTATTGTCTTTGTATGGGTCCATGGCAGTTTATCCTCAATACTACAATGAAATGGAAAGTATTTCCACAATTAGAACATTGAGATTACACCTGTATCTTCCTTGCTTTCTTTTCTTTCCTTTAAACCATCATCCCAGTTAATATCGATCTGAGATATGAATCCTTTCCTATCAAAATATTTAACATACCCATTCTCTTTTCCAAATTCGTATAGCTTCTTTGTTAGTCTCACATCTTCAAGACAGTATTTTTTAAGACTATCTAAGTCCCCTGCTGCAAAATACTTAACAGCATCACTTCCCTTTCCAATCTTGCTCTCTCCAAATGTTGCTGTTGTGAGTGAATCAAGCTTTGGTCTAAAGCCAAGTGCTTTGAATGCAGCAGCCATTAGATCAAGCTGTGGAAGTTTGAGTATGTCTGGACCAAGATAGTTGGTGATTATTGGCATATCAAATCCAAATATATTATACCCAACAATCATATCTGCACTTTTGAGAAGTTCTCCAAGCTTTTCCATATCATCTTCCCAGAAATCATACGCCTTATCCTTATCATCAATCACACCAGTGTATGAGATCTTGTATTCAGGAATACTAATTACGGGATTAATGGTCCAGTCGTTTTGTGTTTCAATATCTAAAAATATCATGGGAGTTGATTGTATATCATATATAACTACATTTACAAGCTATACCTTCATTAAAGCATCATCTATGGCTTCCATTGTCAGTGTTGCACATCTTTTTCTTGAAGAGGTTTTCTCCATTCCAATTCGGTCAAGAATGTCTTCCTCTGATATACCTTTAACCTTCTGCACCATCTTTCCTTTAATCTGCTCAGTAAATATAGACATTGTTCCTAAACATATTGCACAACCGTTTCC
Organism: uncultured Candidatus Saccharibacteria bacterium; assembly: GCA_964418805.1. GTDB lineage: Bacteria > Patescibacteriota > Dojkabacteria > SC72 > SC72 > CAYQNB01. The sequence continues at coordinate 20,128 of CAYQNB010000001.1, forward strand.
AGTGTATGTAATCTGTTGTATCTGATCATTTTTAATCTTCATATACACCTTTAGATCATCACCACAAAGATCGTTAATGGCAGTGCCAGTTACAGTTGGGTCTTTCATCTCCCCCCAGTTTCTTGGTGATTTATAGTGGTCAATTAGCTCTTTTTTTAAAATTGAATCTCCCATTAAAATATATCTACAACTTTCTTAACTGCATCAACTAGTTTTTCAACATCTGAGATATCATTGTATATTCCAAAACTTGCTCTAACAGTTCCATTGATTTTAAGTTTGTTGTGAAGAGGTTGGGCACAGTGGAAGCCTGCTCGAACTGCAATACCGTTTTCGTCTAGTACTGTTGCAATATCATGTGGGTGTATATCTGCAATTGTGAATGTGACAATTGATTTAGACTTTGGGCTGTTAATAATCTTAACTCCTTTAATCTTTCTCAACTCCTTTGTTGCATACTCCACAAGTGACCTCTCATATTCCACTAGTTCTTTCCAATCTGAGAATTTTGATCTAAACCATTCAATTGCAACTGCGAGTGCAATACCACCTGCAACATTTGGAGTACCTGCTTCAAATTTCCAAGGAAGGTCATTCCATATACTTTCTTTAAAGGTTACTGACTTAATCATATCCCCACCTCCCCATATCGGTTCAAACTTCTCAAGAAGTTCTTGCTTACAATACACAATTCCAATTCCCATCGGTCCATATATCTTGTGACCTGAAAAGATGAATATGTCACAGTCCATATCAACCACATCGACCTTAGTATGTGCAACACTCTGTGCCCCATCAACAACAAGAAGCACGTCCTCCCCGACAATCTTTCTAACTTTTTTAATATCCGCCTCACTTCCAAGTACATTTGATATATGTGAAAGAGATACTACCTTTAATCTTTTTCCAAACTCTTTAACCAAACTTTCTAGATTTCCGTAATCAAGCTCGCCGTTTCCATCTACGCCAACTGTCTTAATCTGTATTCCAGTTCCTTTCTTTGCTAACTGCCAAGATACA
>CAYQNB010000002.1:0-9102 GCA_964418805.1 uncultured Candidatus Saccharibacteria bacterium
AATTATATTGAATGGGGTGAGACTGTTGAGATGATTAAAAGACTAGTCAGTTGAAATTCCCATTAGTATCTTTAATTCTAATCAAGTGAGGTTGTCAGGAAATGTGACAAGTATTATGGGACATTATATAATCCCCATATGAATTCTGATTTAGCCAATGGAATACGAAAAGCAAGTGAATTGAGGATGCTTTGTGATTATGATTGTGAGACGTATAATCCTGGCTTACCAACATATCGTACGGCTGCTGAGTTCTTTAATCAGAAACAGTACGGAAAAGTGCTTGATGTCACTGACGAAAGGCACATTCTTGAAGGAATCGGCACTGTACATTCAGGACCACTTGACGAGGTTACATTTTCACTTTACCTGATGCAGCAAGCACTTGGAGAAGAAGCAGTGGTTACAGCTGATGTTCTCATAACACCTAATGTCTCTCATGGTGAAAAACTTAAAGGGGCTAATCCAGTGAAAGCGGTTATATATGGAAGAGACCGTGATAATATGTATAGAATATATCGCGCATATCTACGTTACCAAAAGTTACACGAGTCTAAACTACCAGAAGGCGAACACGCTGCGCTTGAGGATCGACAAATGATGGTCGCTGGATCGTTTGTTTTTAATGTATTCCATCCAGATCTTCCAGAACATAGTTCTGCATACTTTCGACCAATACTAGATATGGAAGTACCTGCAACTGTCGTAGATATTCGTGTTGGTGCAAATGTTGTTGTCGAAGCTTTGCGGGGTCTAGGTGTGTCCTTTAGGGTCATTTACACTGGAAGCTCATACTCTGTAATCTTTGAAGGTATTCTCCCATACACACCAGAAGTTTATGGCCCTGTATATGGCAGGATATTAGCTTTGCTATGTGATCAGTCCACTGACACTGGGCAAGTTGGGTATGAGTTTTCTAAGAGAATTGAAGCAGCAAGAAGCTGGGAGGAACTGCATCTTATTGCAAAAGAGGTTTTAGAGGCATTTCCATCAATTCATGCGACTAAAACACGTGAAGGTGTTAAAGCAGACTTTAGATGGTGGGCATACCAAACACTTGCAGGGACATTGTTTTGTCGAGTGTTCCCAGCTAAAAGATATACTTCATCGCCACAGGCCGTTTTGGATCTTTACTAATGCATTCGCGATATATCCCAGTGACCCATTTTATAGGGTGTTGTATAATAGGATATGATAGATGTGATAAAAACTACAGCTCCAGTCTTTGATGAAAGGTATACAGGAGTCAATTATTATAATAGTCCTCAGGAATTGTTTGCACACCCAGGTACAACGAACGTTGTTATCGCAGAACATATGAATGATCTTGATGATATTCCCGCTGGTTCACTTGATCTGTACTGTTTTGCAATCTCACAATTAGCTGAATCCTTTCAAGGTCAAAGTGATGTAGTCTTTCGGATTAAAGCAACACCAATCAATTCTCATGGTATTCAAGTTGAGGAATATGAACCAAGGATCATACCTTTGTTGTGTCCAAGAGATGATTCATTAAAGCAATTCATGAAGCGGTTGTTCTATAATCTTCAAACAGAATATGAAGGTATTCTCACAGATGAATTGAAAGGAGATTTGAAGATAAGACAACTAATAATTGCAGGATGTTTTGTTTTTAGGATTGGAGACACTGACTATTTTCAACCAGGTTTTGATTTAGATTTTCCTGTTTCAGTGAGAGATCCTAGAGAAGAGGGCGAAAGAATAGCTCAGAAGATGAAAGAACTTGGTGTTAAAGGTGAAGTTATATTCTCTGGAAGCTCATATCAAATTATTCTTGACGCACTGCTTCCATATACAGCACAAAATTTTGGTGGAGTGATGGGTACTGTTATTCAAACATACTGTGATACAAGCTTAGAGATGGGAAAACTCGCCTATGAAATTGGGGGTCAGATAAAAGATGCAAAAGATTGGGGTGAACTGGATATCATAGCCCAGAGAATACTTGATGATATTAAATCAATTGGGGAGTCTGCAACGCATGAAGGGATGGGTGTTGATCTTAGATGGCTAGCTCACCAGATCTTACAAAGAAGTCTGTTCTTAAGACTAAATACTGCTAAGGGGCAGAATGCTCCACCAAGGACAATATTTCTTGTTAATGGCGGAACAACTACCACATAATCTCCTCTTTCCCATTCTCTCTTAGATATTCATTTGTCTTGCTAAAAGGCTTGCTTCCAAAGAAACCTCTGTTGGCTGCAAATGGTGAGGGATGAGCTGATTTAATAACAAGATGTTTTTTAGAATCAATAACTTCACCCTTCTTCTGTGCATATGCACCCCAAAGTATGAAAACAATATTCTCTTTCTCTTTTGAAAGAAGATCAATTATGGAATCTGTGAAGATCTCCCAACCTATGTTTTGATGTGAACCGGGATTGTTTGCTTGAACTGTTAGAGTGGCATTAAGAAGAAGTACACCCTGCTTTGCCCATTTCTCTAGGTTGCCTGTACTTGGAGCAGTTATGCCTAGGTCACTCTTTAGCTCTTTGTATATATTTTGAAGTGAAGGAGGAACTCTAACATCATCTGAAACTGAAAAAGCTAGTCCGTTTGCCTGTTTGGGACCATGATATGGATCTTGACCAACAATTACCACCTTCACATCATCAAATGAACAGAATTCAAAAGCACTGAAAATCTTGGAGGGTGGGGGATATACCTTTCCTTTAGAATATTGTTCCTTTACAAACTCAACAAGATCTAAGAAATACTTCTTGTTAAATTCATCTGTTAATCTATCTTTCCAACTTCTTTCAATCTTTACATCCATATTAGATGATACCAAGCTTCTTTGCTAATTTCTCTGCATCTATTAAGTTCCTCTCAATCTCCATTATTCCTTTTTTCCAGAAAGTTGGTTTTGATATATCAATTCCCATCTCTAGGAACAGTTCAGAAGGGGACTGTGAGCAACCTTTTGAAAGAAACTGCTTGACCTTAACAATATCTTTTGGATTTTTTCTAACCATACTCTGAAGTGATTTAGAGATTAGAACACCACTTGCATATGAATATACATAGAAGAAGTATCTAATATGGTTCCAATATACCCACCAGTTTTCACTACCTTTGTCCTGACTAACGTACTTTCCCATATATGCACTCATACACTCCTTAAAGATCTCGCCAATTCTTTTCTCTGAAAGATATCCAATCTCTCTAAACTCTTTGTGTATCTTCTTTTCGAAGATGTATAGTGAACATTGTCTGTGAATTGATGAGATATCATCCATCAGTTTTTCCATTAGAATTGAGAATCTCTCTTTCTCATCACACTTTTTAAGAACCTCTTCTAATATGAAATCTTCAAAGAAGGTACTTGCAACCTCTGCTGTTGAAAGTGGGGAGCCGAAATTCAAAGGGGTTACATGCTTTTTCATTAGTTCGTCGTTAATACCATGTCCAAGCTCATGTGCAAGAGTGGTTAGACTATCCAACTCATTTGAATGATTTAGAAAGATATATATTGGGAGGGAAGGTGAGGCATATGTGCAAAATGCTCCACCTCTTTTTCCCTTCTTTGGTTTAACATCAATTCTTCCTTCATCAAAGAATGCTTTAACAATATCACCAAACTCACTATCCAAACCATTGAACACGTCTAAAACAATCTTTTTAGAACTGTTAAAAGGGAATTTCTTGTCAAAACTTCCAACAGGTGCAATTCTGTCATGATATTTTAGCTTCTTCACGCCAAGTGTCTTTGCTTTAAGTTTGTAGTATCGCTGTGCAAGAGGAAAAGTTTTTTCTACTGTGGAAATTAGAGAATCAACAACCTTACTATCTATATCATCTGAGATATGTCTTGCCAGATCTGGTCTTTCAAGACCTCTAAGTGTATCAACATCTATTTTATATTCAAGTATTGAGTTTAACTCTTTTGTCGCAACTGCAATATGCTTTTGAATGATTTTGTTAATTGCAACTGCACAACTATCTCTAACCTTCGCATCCTTGCTTGTGAGCTTGTTTAATAGATTGGTTAATGTACCAACTTTCTTCTTTCCCTTCTCATCTATATATGTTTCTGTTTCATTTCCAAGAAACTCTGATGTCATTGCAGTCCAGTTTGATTTTGAGGTTTTAGAAAATATATTTAGTATCTTCTCCTCTTCCTCAGAAAGAAGATATTTTGCAGAAAGGAAACTCTTTTTAAGAAAGTGGTGGTAGTTTGAGAGTTTCTTATCTTTAAGAAACTTCTTTTGTGTGTCTTTATCTATCTTTGATATTTCAAGTGTGAAAAATTCAAGTTCATTGCCATGTTTATTTGCAAATTCAACATACATATTATATGCGCTCTTAACCTTTTCATCTGACTGATTAAGAGATTGAAGAAGTGAGAGAAAGTACCCTTCCTTATCTGATACACCGTTATTGATTGTTAATAGTTCAAAGTCCTGTAGTGCCGTCAAAAGATGCTTTGACGATTTCAAATATTTCTTATCCTTTCGATATTTCTTGATAAAGCGATTAATGTTGGATACTGACTTCTTTCGGTCTGAAATAATTCGTGGGTCGGTTAAAGAATTATATAGGTATTTTAGATTCCACTCCTGTGGGTTTGAATCCTTTTTTGAGGCTGATTTCATACTCGAGTATATCATATTGACATTGAACATAACCAAAGAGGCAGATTTCATATAGTACGCGTTGTGAAGCCATAAATTGCGGGTGTGTATATTTGTTGATATATTCCACTTTCTAAATCTCTATTTGAAATAGAGTTGTTTTTTGAGAAAAATTTGATTGAGTATAAGCCGAAATTGAAAGTTATTTGACTTAACCAATTCATAATGTAGATTAGGGAATATAGATTGAGTAATTAAATTTAAACTCCACACAGATGGGAGAGAAGACTCGTTCACCATTAGAATATATAAGAAAGAGAGATGACTCACTTCAGAAGTTTAATGAAGAGAAGATCTCTGCTGCAGTGTTTAAAGCTATGAGCGCAACTGGAACAGGCTCTAAGAAGGATGCAAACAATGTTGCAAAAGCTGTTATTAAAAAAGCATTAGCCACTGCAAAGTCAAATCTCAAAAAGCATAAGGATGGTGAGATTGCTATGCACAAAGATGTCTTTGTTACCGTTGAGATGGTTCAAGATATGGTTGAGCAGGAGTTAATGGCTGAAAGCTTTTTAACAGTTGCTAAAGCATACATTCTGTATAGAGCAAATAGGTCAAAGTTAAGAGAGAGAAATCTCTTTAAAAAGAGAATTAACCTAAAACCATATGAATATCCAGAACTATATGAATATACAAGTGCAATTCGCCACTCATACTGGCTTCATACCGAATTCAACTATGTCTCTGATATTCAAGATTTTAAGGTAAATGTGAACGATGTAGAAAGAAGTGCAATTAAAAACTCAATGCTTGCAATTGCGCAGGTTGAGGTTGCTGTTAAGACATTCTGGGGGAATATATATTCAAAGATGCCAAAACCTGAACTTGCAGCTGTAGGCTTTACATTTGCAGAGAGTGAAGTTCGACATATGGATGCATACTCACATCTTCTTGAGATTCTTAACCTAAACGAGGAGTTTGGAAAGATTAATGATATACCCGCACTTAAGGAGAGGGTTGAATACCTAAACAGTGCAATACTTACATCTAAGAGTGAGGATAATAGAGAGTATGCAAAATCAATACTTCTCTTTTCCCTTTTCATTGAACATGTATCACTGTTCTCACAGTTTCTCATAATGATGTCTTTTAACAAGCACAAGAATCTTTTCAAAGGTATCTCTAATGCCGTTGAAGCAACATCCAAAGAGGAGGAGATCCATGGATTGTTTGGTATTGAGGTTATTAAGTTAATTCGAGATGAGAATCCAGAGTGGTTTGATGATGAGTATAACCAGTTGATACTTGATTCGTGTAAACAGGCATATGAGTCAGAGATGAAAGTTCTTGATTGGATACTCGAAGCAGGTGAGTTAGATTTTCTTCCTAAAAAGACAGTACAGGAGTTTTTGAAGAACAGGTTTAACAATTCAATGAGAAATATAGGATTAAAACCGATATTTGAGGTAAATCAGAAACTTGTAGATGAAACAGAGTGGTTTAATGATGAGATTACAGCAACAAAACATGGAGATTTCTTTGTTAAAAGATCGATTAACTATAATAAACGTAGTCAGAGCATCACCGGAGATGATCTGTTCTAATATATAAAATAATATAAATTTAAACTGCTAAGAAGATGAGATGGCTGAATAAATACTCTAGGAGCTTCCTTTCACGTGGATACCTTGTAGGTGACACAACCCCTGAAGAAAGAATAATGCATATTGGTAAAACTGCAGAAGATCTTCTTAAAAAGAAGGGACTTGCAAAGAAGTTCTATAACTATATGTCCAAAGGATACTACTCCCTCTCAACACCAGTATGGTCAAATTTCGGATTAGATAGAGGACTTCCAATCTCATGCTTTAACTCATATGTAGGTGATGACATGGGACAGATTCTCTTTTCTGCAAGTGAGGTTGGAATGATGAGTAAGTATGGAGGTGGTACATCTGGATATTTTGGTGATATTAGACACAGAGGAGCAAAGATCAGCAATAACGGTACATCATCAGGTTCAGTACACTTCATGAGACTGTTTGAAACAGTTGCAAATATTGTAAGTCAGGGATCAACAAGAAGAGGCCACTTCTCCCCATATCTTCCAATTAGTCATCCTGATATTGATGAATTTCTAGATATAGGTACAGAGGGAAATCCAATACAGATTAGTACACACGGAGTTACAGTTGATGATGCTTGGATGAAGGAGATGATTGATGGGGATAAGAAGAAAAGAGAGACATGGGCAAAGCTTCTCACAAGACGAACTCAGATGGGATATCCATATGTGATGTTTTCAGATACAGCTAATAAAAACACAGTTGATGTGTATAGGGATAAGGGACTTCGAATTAATTCAAGTAATATGTGCTCAGAGATTCTGCTCCCTTCAAATGAAAAATGGTCGTTTGTATGCGATCTCTCTTCAATGAATCTCCTGTACTACGACGAGTGGAAAGATACAGATGCTGTTGAAACACTTGTATATCTTCTTGATGCCGTTATGGAAGAGTTCATCATTAAGCTTGAGAAACTAAGGGATAGTAAGGATTCAAGGCAACAGGAGGTGTTCCACTTCCTAAGTCGAGCACATGCATTTGCAAAAGCAAACAGAGCTCTGGGTCTTGGTGTTCTTGGTTGGCACTCACTAGTTCAAAGCAAGATGCTTTCATTAGAATCAAAAGAGGCAGCACAGCTAAATCTGGAAGTATTTAGAAAGATTAGAGAGCAAGCATATTCTGCATCTGAAAAGCTTGCTAAGGAGTATGGTGAGCCAGAGATACTAAAGGGCTACGGAAGAAGAAACACAACTCTAATGGCAATTGCTCCAACAACATCATCTGCTTTCATTCTTGGTCAGGTTTCTCAAAGTATTGAACCTATATGGTCAAACTGTTATGTAAAAGATGTTGCAAAGCTAAAAGTTACAATTAAAAACAAAAAGCTTGAGGAACTTCTCAAAAAGAAAGAGAAGAATACAAAAGAGGTTTGGAAGAGTATTAGGGATAATGATGGTTCAGTACAGCATCTAGATTTTCTAACGGATAGAGAGAAGAATATCTTTAAAACATTCCAAGAGATTGATCAGAAGGTGATACTAGATCAAGCTGCAGTTAGACAGACATATATTGATCAGGGTCAGTCATTAAATCTTGCTGTCAATCCTTCAATATCTCCAAAGGATCTAAATGCACTTCATGTGTATGCATGGCAGATTGGTATTAAAACCCTGTACTACCAACACAGCGTTAGTGCAGCACAGCAGTTCGGAAGACTTAAAGAACAGGTCATATGTGAGTCATGTGAGTAATATTTAAAATTACCATCCAATACTATGAACGATACAGTGCGAGATTTCCTAACAACAGGCAAAAAGCATAAGGCTCTAGCTACATACTCAGAGTCAGGTCTTAATGTTGTTCCAGTTTCCACAGTAAGTGTTATAGACAATGATATATGGTTTTTTGATTTCTTCATGGGTAAAACGGTTGAGAATATTAAGAAGGATAGTAGATATGCATTGACATTTTGGGAGGGCTTTGAAGGATATCAGGTTAAGGGAGAAGCAGAATATCACTCAGAGGGAGATACATTTGAAAAAGCAAAAGAGATGGCGCTAGAAGCACATCCTGATAGAACGCTAAAAGGCATGTTAGTTCTTAAAGTACAGAAGGTATATTCTGTTACACCAGGGGAAGATAGTTCAAAGGAAATTTAGATTTATTTTGCATATACAGGGTGATATAATATCCTAATGATATACATTATAGGTGGTCCAGGTAAGACAGGCAGTTCAACACTTGCCAAACTACTCGCAGAATATCTCGGTTGTAAAAGAGTCTACGGTGGAGGATATATGCGCAGAGAAGCCCTCATTGCAGGTTTTGTAAAAGGAGGAGGTAAAATTAACCCAGAAAATATCACTGAAGCTGACTTGGAAAAGGCAGCTCTTGTGCCTTTCTATAAGCATTGTAAGGAGATTGGTAGAGATATAGATGTTGAGATTGATATGGTTTCACTAAAAGAAATGGTGTGGGCAATGCTAAACAATAAGGATATCGTTATTGAGTCAAAAATAATGAGTCGCCTATTGTATTCTGATATCGGAAAAGAGATGTTTAAACTTGCATATAGAGAGATATATCCCATAGATGGTATTGAAAATGTGCAATATAATGAGGAGGGAGCATGGACAGAGATGTTTAATTCTTGCAGAGCGGTGTGGATACATACCGGCATTGCTAAGAGGGTCGCTAGGGCTATTGGAGTAAGTGGTGAAAATGAAGACGCTAATGCAGAGGTACGTGAGGAATTGAGAATAAGGCAGTTTGAGGATGGTGAAAGGTACAGTATTGCTTATGACATTAAGGATTATCCTGTTGCTAACACAACGGTTGATAATATCCCTTTGACATATGGTTTGCCAATGGATAATTTAGAAGATACAGTTGCTAGATCACTTGAAAGAGTGAAGGATTTACTGGGTGTCGGAAATCTTGAA
>CAYQNB010000002.1:9112-19216 GCA_964418805.1 uncultured Candidatus Saccharibacteria bacterium
GGCGAGTGGCAGGAAGAAAGATATATTCAAAAAATATATTAAGTAGAGCCTGACGGAAAGTAACCGTAAAATATTCTAAAACCATAATAATATTGTGGTTTCTAAGGGAATGCTGGTAACAGTATTCTAAAACAGGGTGGTACCATGTAAATATTACATCCCTTTGATAAGTATTAAATATAGTTTAATATTTGTCAGAGGGATTTTTTGTTTTAAATTAGAAAAATATAATAATGAATGTTAAAAACCTTTCAGATGTAGATCCAAAACAAGACTTTGTTAAGATGGAGCAAGAACTCCTTAAATGGTGGTACGACGATGGAGTTGTTGATCAATATCTAAAGAAGAATGAAAAATCTAAGAAGAACTTCTCATTCATTGACGGACCAATAACAGCAAACAACCCAATGGGAATACACCACGCATGGGGAAGAACATACAAGGATGTAGTGCAAAGGTATAAGAATATGCAGGGATTTGAACAGAGATTCCAAAACGGATTTGACTGTCAGGGACTTTGGGTTGAAGTTGAGGTTGAAAAAGCACTTGGCTTTAACAGCAAGAAAGATATTGAAGAGTTTGGACTTGGAAAATTCACAGATGCATGTGTTGCAAGAGTGAATAAGTTTGCAGCAATACAGACAAATCAATCTAAGAGACTTGGAATGTTCATGGACTGGGACAACTCATACTACACAATGAGTGAGGATAACAACCTATACATCTGGGCATTTCTAAAGAAATGTCAGGAGAAAGGACTGTTGTATAAGTCAAAAGCATCAACAACATGGTGTCCTAGATGTGAAACAGGACTCTCACAACATGAGCAGATTGATGGATATCAGGTGATTAAGGATAGGTCCGTATATGTACTGTTTAAGCTAACAGACAGAAAAGATGAATATATACTTGCGTGGACAACAACACCTTGGACACTAAGTGCAAATGTCCTTCTTGCAGTAAATCCAGAGCTAGAGTATGTAAAGGTTCAGTGGGAAGGAAAAACAGTATATCTTGCAAAAGATGCAACAAAGAGACTTGGGTTTAAGGAATTTGAAGATATTGATGTCAAAACACTTCTTGGAGCTAAGTATGAATCCCTATATGACATACCTGTTCAAAAGGATGTTGACCACTATGTAGTTGAGTGGGAGCTAGTTGAGGCAAGCAGTGGGTCTGGAGTGGTCCATATCGCTCCTGGATGTGGTCAGGAAGACTTTGAATTGGGAAGCAAGCTAGGAACACCAACTCTCTCACCACTCTCCACCTCAGGGGTATTTGGAGAAGGATATGGAGATCTAACAGGAAAGTATGCACATGATGTTGTTGATATGGTTGTTGAATATCTAAAAGAGAAAGATCTATTTTTCAAGGAAGAACAATACGAGCATTCATACCCACACTGTTGGAGGTGTAAGACAAAGTGTCTGTTTAGACTAGAAGACAACTGGATGATTAGAGTGTCAGAACTTAAAGATCAGATGAAAGAGCTATCTGAGAAGGTATCTTGGAATCCAGAGTTTGTTGGAAAGAGAATGCAAAACTGGTTGGATAATATGGGAGATTGGATGATATCAAGAAAGCGATACTACGGACTCTCCCTTCCATTCTATGAATGCACGGATTGTAACAAGCTACATGTAGTTGGAAGCAAGGATGAACTTAAAGAGCTTGCTGTTGACCCAACTCTGGTTGATAAGTTGCCAAGTCTTCACAGACCATGGGTTGATGATATTAAGATTAAGTGCTCAGAGTGTGAAAGTGAACTTGAAAGAGTTAAGGATGTTGGAGATTGTTGGTTAGATGCCGGAGTTGTGCCATTCTCAACACTTAAGTATTTGGAGGACAAAAAGTATTGGGAAAAGTGGTTTCCTGCAGATTTCATAACAGAAAGTATTGAGCAGGTTCGCCTCTGGTTCTACTCTATGCTTGTATTTGGAACTGTGTTTGAGAGTAAATATCCATATCAATATGTACTTGGATTTGCTGAGATGAGAGATGAGCATAATGAGAAGATGAGCAAAACCAAACCAAACTATGTTGAGTTTAATGCTGCAGCAGACAAGGTTGGTACTGACATGATTAGATGGAACTTTGCAACAGCCTCAACAGGAGCAAATATGAGATTTGGATGGCCAATACTTGAGGATGTTAGAAGACGCTTCTATCTAACCCTTTGGAACTCATACTCATACTTTGTAACATATGCAAAATCAAATGAGGTTGATCTTTCTAAGTATGACTCAAGCAAGGTTGTGGATGTGATGGATATGTGGGTACTTTCCAAGGTGAAAAAGCTTTCAATCGATGTAGAGGAGAGCATGGATAGATTTGATATGGCAACAGCAAGCAGAGATATTGAGAACTTTGTAAATGAACTCTCAACCTGGTACATAAGAAGAGGAAGAGAACGGTTTAAGAGTGGAGACTTAGATGCACTTGGAACTCTGCACTATGTTCTAGTTGTCCTAACAAAGCTTCTTGCTCCTTTCATGCCTTTTGTTGCAGATGATATGTATCAAAACCTAGTTGTTAATATGAAGCTAGTTGGTGCCAAGAAATCAGTACATCTTGAAGAGTATCCAGCATTTAAAAAGGATGATGTGAAAGAAGAGGTGTTAAACAATATGGAGGTGTTAAGAGATCTTGCAAAACTTGGATTAAGTATTAGGGATAGTAGTAAGTTGAAACTAAAACAACCACTTTCAACACTTAAGGTTTCTGGAGTTAAGCTTGATAAGCAATATCTTGATATTCTTGCAGGAGAGATGAATGTGAAAAGTGTAGAGGTTGTAGAGAAGGTTGAGAAAGAAAAGGGTTGGAACGATGCAAGTAGTGGGACACTTTCCTGCTCACTTTGTACAGAACTCTCGGAAGCACTAAAGATGGAAGGTATGTACAGAGAACTAACAAGGCAGATACAGAATGCAAGAAAGAATATGGGACTTGCAGTGGGTGAGAAGGTGAAGTTAAGAGTTGGTATTGAGGATGAGAATCTTCTTAAGTTTGTAGAGGAGAATAAGCAATCACTAATGGAAGCTGTTTCAGCGCTAGATCTTCAGCTTGAAAGCACTGTTGCTGATGATTGGGAGCAGATGAAGGTTGAGAGTAGTGTGATTGGTGTTAAGTTAGAGAAGGCTTAAACAGTGTCTTTCCTGAAACATGAGTTCTCGTGGTCATTGATAATACCAATAGCTTGTAAAAATGCATAGATAATTGTTGTACCAACAAATTTAAAACCTCTACTCTTTAGGTCTTTGCTAACAATATCAGAGAGCTTAGTTGATGTTGGTACATCTTTTATATCCTCAACACTATTCTTAATACTCTCGTTTTTCGTAAATGACCAGATATAGTTTGAGAATGACCCAAACTCTTTTTGAACTTGGATAAATGATTTAGCATTTGTAATGACTGCGTTAATCTTTAGTCTATTTCTAATGATTCCCTCGTTCTTTAGAAGTCTTTCTACATCTTTCTGTGTATATCTAATAATCTTTTCAAGATTAAAATTGTGAAATGCTTTTCTAAAACCCTCTCTCTTGTTTAGGACAATATACCAACTCAGTCCTGCTTGAAATGTGTCTAGTACAAAGTATTCAAAGAGCTTGGAGTCATCCTTGCAAGGTACTCCCCACTCTATATCATGATATTGAATCATTATCTCTTTTTCACCAACCCATCTGCATCTTTTCATGGTATATGATATCATTAAGTACTATGCAAAGAGGAGTATTAGTGCTAACAAATGAAGAGTTTCAATCACTAACTAAGAAGTTTGATGTTAGAAGATTTCTTGGTACAACTGTTGCAAACAAGGTTGTTGCAGCGATGAGTTCAACAGAAGAAGTTAAAAACTTGGAACTTTCTGAAGAGGAGTTGGAAGTTTTAATGGATGAGGTATCAATGCCAGATTCAGCCGACGGAAATGTTGAAGTATCAATGAGAAAGAAACTAACCGATATGATGATGAAGTTTAGATCTGTTATCTAGTCAAACTTTATTCCTGTTGCTCTGCTGAAGCTCTCAAGTGCTTTTTCATATGTACTATCTGAGGATACTGCTAACTCTCCCACAATACTCTCAACTGCATTTTTAAGGTGCTTATCAATACTTACAGGAATTAGTCTTCCCTCTTTATGTCTGCTATTTCTAACACTGTTGCAAAGTTGAATGATCTCAATGAATGATTCAATCTCACCTTTCTCTTCAAGCTCTTTTAGCATATTAGCAAGTGTATTGAAGTCTTTTGTTCTTGGATTTTTTGTCTTTGTCTTTTTAAGTACTGAGAGCTTTTTTCTGATTTCAGTTGCGGAATGTACCTCTCGTATACCTAGTTTTTCAAGATTCTCAATCGGTGTTGAAATTGAAAGGGGATTATTTATGAATTCAAACTCAAGGTACTGCTTCTTCTCACCATTAAACTCTATCTCTTTTTTAGCTTTTGCCCATCCGGCTCCGTGTGAAGGGTAGAAGACCTTTGATTTAACCTTTAATTGCATATGTTATTGTACCATTTTTTAATGAATTTTCCCAGCTTACAACCATCGGTTACTTCACAACGATTGTTCCAACCATGCCATTTGCTCTATGGCTATCAACTGAGCAGTAGTATTCGTAGGTATCACCACTCTTTGCGTCTGCTGGAATTGTGAATGTTAGAGTTGTACTCTGGTTTCTTCCAATTAGACCACTATCAACATCTAGCTCATCTATTACAAAGTCATGAATATCATCAACCGATTTGAATGTTACAGTTACCTTTTGTCCTGCACTTACCTCAATTCTGTTTGGAGCAAAGCTTAGGTGATCTCCAACTACAACTGTTCCCTCTGTTTTGTCATTTTGAGTGTCTTCTCCTTTAGCATTACTTGTACTACCGTTATTATTCACAACTCCTGGATTTGAGCTCTTATTTGAATTTAGAAGTGTGAATGCAAGAATTCCAACAATTAATATTATAACTGTGTACATTATGATTTTCATATATATCTTTTCCTAATTTAACCTATTAAAAGGATATCTTAATGGGATTTAGATGTCAAAATAATATAGGTTCTTGACCTCGTGGTATACATAGTATACATTGAGTGAATAATGAGTACTCCACTCTTTCAATCAACAATTAGTGCAGGATTTCCCTCTGTTGCAACTGACCATATTGAGAATATGCTTGACCTTAATACTCTTTGTATCAAAAACAAGAGTAGTACATTCTTTCTTAGATGCAGTGGATTTTCAATGATCGGGGCTGGTATATCAGATGGAGATATTCTTGTTGTAGATAGGTCGCTTTCACCTTCAAACAGATCGATTGTAATTGCATACCTAAATGGTGAATTCACAGTTAAAAGGATAATAAAAAGAAGAGATGGTATATCCTTGATGCCTGAAAATCCGACCTTTGCTCCAATTGAGATAAGAGCTGATATGGATTTTGAAGTTTGGGGTGTAGTTACATACATAATTAAGAAAGCAACATGAAAAAGATCTATGTTCTAGTTGATTGTAATAATTTCTTTGTGTCATGCGAGAGAGCCTTTAACCCAAAGATTCGAAACTGTCCTGTTGTTGTTCTTTCAAACAATGATGGTTGTGCTGTATCTAGATCAAATGAGGCCAAAGATCTGGGCATTAAGATGGGTGAGCCATACTTTAAATGGAGGCAGTTAGCAGAGGATACTGGCACAGAGGTCTTCTCCTCAAACTTTCCTTTGTACGGTGATATGTCCCAAAGAGTTATGGATACCCTTAAAGAGTTTTCTCCTTTTGTTGAGATATATTCAATAGATGAGGCGTTCTTAGACATCACCCATATTGATATAAAAGATTATGAGAAGTGGGCATTGAATCTAAAAGAGAGAATATATAGATGTACATCAATACCAGTCTCTGTTGGTATCGCTCATACAAAAACGATGTGTAAGGTTGCTTGTGAGATGGAGAAAAGAGGAAAGGGTGTATTTTCGATGATTGGACTCTCAGAAAGAGAGATTGATGATATGTATAAGCAGATAGATATATCAGAGGTTTGGGGGATAGGGTATAGGTATGCAAAGAAGTTAAAAAGCTTTGGTGTTGAGAATATATATAATTTCACAAAGCTAGATAGTAATTGGGTTAAAAAGAATCTAAGTGTCTCTGGTTGGAGAGTGCACAGAGAGTTAAATGGGCAAGCTGTTTTTGGTGTAGAACATCTGCGAGATGATAGGAAGAGTTTGGCATATACAAGAAGCTTTAGAGGATATGTAACTGGTAAAGAAGAACTGATGGGATATATTGCTAGATATCTTTTCAATGCTTTTGAAAAGCTGCGAAGTGAGGATATGGTTGCAAGTTGTATCACTATATATATTCGCACCAACTATCACTCTAAAGACAAAAAGCAATATCTTGGAAATATCTCAATTTCAATGGGTAGATACACATCAAATTCTGTCGAAGCACTTAAGGCTGTGAGAGTTGGGTTTGAGAAGATACATAGGGAAGGATTTGAGTATAGAAAGGCTGGCGTGATACTTTCTGATCTAAGAAGGTCAAGCAATGATCAGTACAATCTTTTTGAAAGCAGTGTTGTAAATAAGGATGTCCTTAAAGCAATAGATAGTATTAATAAAAAATGGGGTGGTAAGGTATCAATTGCAACAGAGAGATTTGCAAAAGAATATCCTCACAGGTCTAAAGTGAGTGGTGGCTTTACATATCGCTGGGAAGAACTTCTAACAGTCTGTTAGTTTTTCACAACCAAACTATTAACTCTTCCTCTAAATATCACAAACCCAAGAAAAGCAGGAAGCCAGATGGTAAGAAGTCTAAATAGAAGAATGGACATAAGTGCGCTAGATGGTGCTACATCAATTGATATTGCCGTTAGATGAGCAAATCCTTCAGCCACTCCAATTCCCTGTGGAGTTGGAGAGACAATTGAGAAGAGAACAATAACTGAATATATTGTAACAAGTGCACTTATTGAAATCTCTGTGCCAAATGCTGTAAAGATTGTATGTAGAATTATGATATTTAATATGTGAAATGCAAATGAGTACTTAAGTGTGCCCAGAAACTTTAAAATTGAAGTATTAAATCCCTCTGACATACTCATTAGATCCTGTTCATATCTCTTAAATCTTTTGTCGTCGATATAGTCCTTCTTCCAAAATCTAATTGAAAACCAGTTAATGAATCTAACAAGTACCTTTGCAAATCTAAGATTAAATTGTGGGAGTGCAAGAACACTAACAAGCATTAGAATCATGACTATGGTTGCAACAAGAAGAATGATTGTTGCTGTGATCTGATATCCGTTTAAATCCTGTTCAAGGTATAGATATCTAATTGATATGAACCAGAGGATGAAAAATCCAATATTGTGTGAAAGGTTGGATGATATAATTGCAAAGAAAGCTTTTAAGAATGTAAATCCTTTGTTTCTTAGATATGCAAGGAAGTATGCATTTCCACCTGCAGTGCCAAGAGGTGTTGTTATATTTAAAAACATAGAAGCTATTGAGGTTTGTAATATACTGTTAAACCTATCTTTAGAAAAAAGCTCGAAGTTTGATCTAATTATGAGAGAAAAGAAAAGAAGGTTTCCAAGTGAGAAGAGTGTTGCATACCCAACTGCAATCCAATCTGCATTCTGAATTGTGTATAGAAGTGCTTCATAGTCATCAATATTTGAATATACAACCCAAACAAAAAGACCAAGTATCATTAAATATATTGTGTTGCTTATTATCTTTTTCTTTCTCATCCTTGCCCATTCTACCAAACTTTCAGATATTGTATAATTTATTAATGAAGATAACAGTTGTTGGTGGAGGGACTGGTACAAGTGTTGTACTTGAGGGCTTAAGAGAATATCCTGATCTAGAACTTTCTGTGATCGTTTCAATGATGGATGATGGTGGAAGCAATGCAACAGTGCGAGATGACTTCGGACTTCTTCCTTTAAGTGATCTTAGAAAATCCATAATTGCACTTGGAGACAAGGACAAGAATCATATACTAAGAGAACTATTTCTATATAGATTCTCAAAAAGTAATGGACTTTCCGGTCATACTTTAGGAAACCTAATGATGATTGCACTCTCAGAGATTAGCAGTGGTGAGGTTGGTGCAATTGAGAATGTGAGAGAACTGTTTGGGATAAAAGGGCATATACTTCCAGTTACCCTTGATGATGTAAGACTTGTCGCAAAATATGATGATGGTAGTAGCGTTGTTGGTGAGCACCATATTGATGAACCAAAAGAGGACAAAAAGATTGTGAAGCTTTCACTAAATAGTAAAGCAAGAGCATATAAAGGAGCAGTTGATGCAATCTTGGAAAGTGACTATGTTGTAATTGGACCAGGAGATCTATACACAAGTACAATTGCCAATATTATAATCCCAGGAATATCAAATGCACTTCAAAAGACATCTGCAAAACTAATATTCATATCAAACCTGATGAGCAAAAAGGGGGAGACCAGACATATGACACAGAAAGATCTTCTTGAAACAATTGAGAAATATGTAGGAAGAAGAATGGACTATGTTCTAATTAACAATCAGAAATTCCCAAGTGAGATTGTGAAAAGATATCACAGTGACGGTGAGCATGAGTTTGTTGATAATCTCAAAGAAAGATCAGGAAGGAAGATTATACGAAGAGATCTAATTGCAAAAGAGGAGGTTAAAAGAAGTAAAGGAGATACTCTGAAGAGAAGTTTAATTAGGCATGACCCGGATAAACTTTCTAATGAACTTTACGCAATATTTAGAAAAAGTCCTCTTGATGTTCTCTCAAGACTTATATCAGATATCACTTGGCCTTGGCTTTAATTATCTTGAGATATGGCTCACTTCCATCAATACCCTCAATATCAAAATCTGGACTCAGAAGTTTTACAATCTTCTCGAGCTTAACTCCAAGATTTAGATGTACTTCAATAATGATGTTTTTAATGTTTTTAAGATAATCTTTTGATTCTTCCAGTACTGAATATTCCATACCCTCAATATCAATCTTAAGTAGATCAATCACACCACCTTTTTTTTTCTTAACTATCTCAGAAAGCTTTACAGTCTCTATATCAATCTCTCTTTCATTGTACAGATTCGAAGTCATGGAAGCTGTTGAGAAAAACATATCTGTACTTGAATCAATATATAGTTTCTGCTTACCTCCACTCTTACTAACACCAAGATTAAAAGATTCAATATCATCAAACCCATTATTTACTAGATTTCTATTTAAGTACTCAAATATAAGTGGGTTTGGTTCATACACTGAGATCTTTGCATCTGGATATCTCCATTTGAAATATATCGTTGCAAGCCCAAGATGTCCACCAATATCAATAATTCTAGGCTTGCCACTAAGCTTTACACTATATATCTCATCTTTAAAAATCTCATTTTGAAGATTTTTTATCTCCTCACTATTTAGATACTCAATATCAAAATTATGAATTTTAACTATCTTTGCCATAGTATATTCTATCAGACTTCAAAATCATTGCTTGGAAGTTGTTAAAAGTATATCCTTATGATATTACCAAATATATAGTATGGCATTAGAGATATCAGTAAAAAATGAGAGAGTATCAGTTCATAACAGAAGGGAACCTAGAACTTCGCAAAGAGATCTCCACAAACCAACTTCAAAAAAGGAAAAGAAAGAGGTAGAGAAGAAGGAGAATAGCGGGAAGAGAAAGAGTTTCAAGCTTCTATACATCCTCACACCGCTCCTAGCACTCATACTCTCATTCACACTTCAATCACACTCACCACTTCAAAGTGTTAGATCATTGGTTGGTGCACCAACAAAATTTGTTAAGGCTTTTGAAACATTTGATATCTCAATCTCAGAGGAGATTCCAAAAGAGAAGAGAGAGCAGATGGTTAAACTGTTTGATGAGATGGAACTTAATGGAGTTAAGAGATTTAATGTTGTTGATGGCAGTGAGAGTGTAATTGAATATTCTAAATATAGTGAGAGCAATTCAATATATGATGGATATCTTCTTGCTGTTGGGCATATGTATTGGATTAAAGATGATATAACACTCGCCAACCTTGCTAAATCACAGTTAGTCGTTACAAACGAATCTCAGA
>CAYQNB010000003.1:0-19180 GCA_964418805.1 uncultured Candidatus Saccharibacteria bacterium
ATATTTCAATATAACTAATAATTTTTGACGTAATAACTATGAAAAAAGAAGATAAACAGAACCAAGCAGATGTACCACAGATTGAAAAGATGAGACATACTGCTTCACATGTACTAGCCCAAGCAGTACTTAAATACTACCCAGATGCAAAGCTGGGAATTGGCCCTGCAATTGAAAACGGCTTCTACTACGACTTTGAGTTTAAGGAGCAGATAACAGAGGATGATCTTGCTAAGTTTGAAAAAGAGATGAAGAGAATCGTTAAGGAAGACCTTCCACTTTCACAAAGATTTCTTTCTAGAAAAGAGGCAAAGAACTTCTTAAATGAAAAAGAACAACCATATAAGATGGAGCTTTTTGAAGAGATTGAGGATAAGCAACTAAGTTTCTTTGTAACAGGAGATGATCAGTTCATTGACCTTTGTCGCGGACCACATATTGACTCAACAGGCAAGATTGGAGCATTCAAACTACAAAGTATTGCAGGAGCATATTGGAAGGGTGACGAAAAAAGAAAGATGTTAACAAGAATATATGCACTCGCATTTAATACTCAGAAAGAGTTGGATAAGCACCTTGAGATGCTTGAACAGGCAGAAAAAAGAGATCACAGAATACTAGGACCACAACTTGGTCTATTTATGTTCCATGAGAGTGCACCAGGAATGCCATACTGGCTTCCAAAGGGACTAATACTGTACAACCAACTTCTAGACTTCTGGAAAAAAGAATATCTTAAAAACGGATATGTTGAGATATCAGCACCGATTGTTAACAAAAAGAGCTTGTGGGAAACCTCAGGACATTGGCAACACTACAAAGACGATATGTTCATTGCAGATATGGGTGAGAATGAAGTATATGGTGTTAAGCCGATGAACTGTCCTAATGCAATGATTGTATTCCAATCAAGACAGGTATCATATAAAGATCTTCCACTTAGAATTGCAGAGCTAACAAAACTACATAGATATGAAAAGTCTGGAACCTTGAATGGACTTCTTAGAGTTCGATCATTCCAACAGGATGACTCACACTCCTTCATATCAGAAGATATGATTGAGAGTGAATTTAACCACCTTCTAGAGCTAACACAGAGCTTCTATGACATGTTTGACATGGAATACTCATTCAAGCTTGGAACAAGACCAGAGAAGTTCATGGGAGATGTTGAAAGCTGGGATATTGCAGAACAAGCTTTGAAAAAAGTATTAGACAAATCTAAAAAGCCATACATCGTTATGGAAGGTGATGGTGCATTCTACGGTCCTAAGATTGATGTACTAATGAAAGATGTACTCGGAAGAGAGTGGCAGATGGGAACTATGCAACTTGACTACCAAATCCCTAAAAACTTTGATCTGAAATTTACGGATAACAGTGGAAAGAAGGTAACTCCAGTTGTTGTTCACAAAGCGATATGTGGCTCAGTTGAGAGATTCATTGCAATCCTCATAGAACACTACGCTGGCTCCTTCCCTCTTTGGCTCTCACCAGTCCAAGTTCAGGTGATCCCAATTGCGGACAGGCATGAGCAGTATGCAAAAGAGATATATCAGTCACTTCTGGATGCTGATGTTAGAGTGAAGATAGATAATAGAAGTGAGACTCTTCAAGCAAAGATTAGAGATAGTGAGATGGAAAAGACCCCATATGTTGTAATTGTAGGAGACAAAGAGATTGATACAAAAACCGTATCTGTTAGATCAAGAAGTACAAAGCAGGTAGGACTAATGAAAGAGGATGAATTCATCTCAATGATTGTAAAAGAGATTAAGAGTAAGGGAATTAAATAAATTAACAAAAATAGTAATTAATGTACGAAAAGAAAACATTCCACAGACCATACAATAGAGATAGGGGATTTGTTCAAAAGAAAAAAGACTTTGGACCTAGAAGAAATGAATATATACGAACAACACCAATTGTACTAATTGATGAAAAAGGTGAGAATCTAGGTGAGATTGAGACAGCAAAAGCTCTAATTATGGCAAAAGAAGCAGGACTTGACCTTGTTGAGGTTGGTGCAATGGCAAAACCACCTGTTTGTAAGATCATGGACTTTGCAAAGTATCAGTATGAACAGAGCAAAAAGCAGAAAAAGGGTAAAGCAAAGGCAAAAGAGATGAAAGAGTTTAGATTTAGCCCCGTAATTGAAACACATGATGTAAATATCAGAGTCAAAAGAGCAAAAGAGTACCTTTCAAAAGGACACCCTGTTCGACTTTCCATGCAAAGAAAAGGAAGACAAACATTCGAACTAGCTATGTCAACTTTCGCTGAAATATTGACTAATTTTGATGGATATAGTAGTATCGAGACCGATAAAAAGGTAGAAGGAAGAAAGATATTTCTAACATTAAAACCAGATGGCAAGACAAAAGACAAACAAAACAGCAGCAAAAAGAGTGAAGCTGACAAACCCAAAGGGGAATCGAAAGCCAAAAGTGATGTACCAAAAGACAGCACAACACCACCTAAAGACAAAACGGTCAAGAAGAGCGAAAAGAAGAAAGTCTAATGTTGCAGTTGCAACAAAAGCAAACGACTCAAATTTAAGAAAAATTATTAAAAACATCTAACCATGAGAGTATCAACAGGAACAGTTAGAAGAAGAAAACATAAGAAGATTCTTGCAGCAACAAAAGGATATAGAATGTCCAAGAGCAAGCTGTACAAGGTTGCTCATGAGGCATATATGCACGCAGGACAGTACTCATATGCACACAGAAGAAGGAAGCATTCAGATATGAAAAAGATCTGGATCAAAAGAATCAACGCAGCAGTTTCCAAGTATGACATTAAATACTCAGTATTCATGAAGCAACTTTCTGATGCAAAGATCGAACTTAACAAAAAGATGCTTTCAGAGCTAGCACTAAACGAACCAACAATATTTGAGAAGATTGTAAAGTCAGTATAGTTATGAAAAACACCAATACCTTCAACTTTTTCTTTTTTACCATTTCCTAAGCGGAGGTATATATTTTGTGTATAAACCTCCAAATTGGAGGTTTTTTCTTTTAAAAAATTATGTGTATAATAACAAAAGATGGAATATAAGAATAAAAGTATAAAAGAGGCATACGAAAAACTCTCAGCCCAACAGAAAGAGGGAATAACAGCAGAGCAGTTAAAATCGCAGTACCTTTCTAAAAACGGAATAATCACAAAACTTCTCTCAGAGATCTCAAACCAAGATGCAGATTCAAAAAAAGAGTATGGAAAAGAAGTTAATATACTAAAAACATATGCACAGGAACTTCTCACACAACTATCACTTTCGAAAGGAACAACAACCTCAAAGAGAAAACTAGATCCAAGTGCAACCTTTGATATTAATACAAAGGTAGAGGATAGACCTGCACTTCTAACAAACCAAGGAAGCAAACACCCACTAATGCAGGAGATGGAAAAGGTACTAGATATCTTCAGAGCGATGGGCTTTGATATCTTAGAAAGCAGACAGCTAGATGACGACTATCACATGTTTGAGACACTAAATATACCAAAGGGACACCCAGCAAGAGATATATGGGATACATTCTGGACCGAAGATGGACTAATACCACCTGCACACACCTCAACAATGCAAAACAGAGCTATGAAGAAGTTTGCACCAGTACCAATTCGAGCTGTAATTCCTGGAAGATGCTACAGAAACGAAGCAACAGACGCATCACACGAACACACCTTCTACCAAATAGAAGGAGTATATGTTGATGAAAATATCTCAATGGGAGATATGCTTGGAACAATTAAAACATATCTTGTGAGCTTCTTTGAAACAGAGCTAGAGATCAAGTTACAACCTGCATACTTTCCATTCACAGAACCAGATTGTGAATTCATGATTAGCTGCCCATTTTGTAGGAAAACTGGTTGTAATGTGTGTGGATATGATGGATGGATGGAGATAATGGGATGTGGAATGATTCACCCTGAAGTTCTAAAGATGGCAGATATAGATAGTGAAAAATATTCAGGATTTGCATGGGGATTCGGACTGGATAGGTTAGTCATGATAAAAAATCAGATCAAAGATATTAGAAGATTGCACTCAGGAGACCTTAATTTCTTAAAACAGTTCTAATGAAGATATCACTCAATTGGATAAAAAAATATACAAAGATCACACTCTCAAATGAAGACCTAATTGCAAAGATCTTCACGCAGATCGGTGCTGTTGAGCATGTAGAGGATCTTTCAAAGAAATATAAAGATGTACTAGTTTCTCAGATTGTAAAAGCACAGGAACACCCAGAGGCAGATAAGCTTGGAATATATACAATTGATATAGGGGATAAAACAGTACAGGTGGTTGCGGGAGATAAAACTCTTCAGGTTGGAGATATGGTTGCATACTTTCCAGTTGATAGTGTCGTACCAGCATACTTTGGAAACAGCAATGAGGGGATTGTTAAAAGTATTAAGCTGCGAGGAGTACTTTCAGAAGGAATGCTTGCCTCACAAAAAGAGTTAGATCTTGGAGGTGATCATGAGAAAGTTATGAGAATTGAACTTGAGTGTAAAGCGGGTGACTCATTTGCAAAAGTGTTTGAACTAGATGACATAGTTATTGATATTGAAAACAAGGCACTTGCAAACAGAGGAGACTGCTTTGGTATTATTGGAGTTGCAAGAGAGATAGCTGCAATACAAGGGTTGAAATTTAAAAGCCCAGACTTCTATGCAAATCCTTCCACACTTGAAAATATTCATGACACTCTCCCACTTGATATTGTGAATCAGGCAGGTGGAAACTGTCCAAGATATATGGCAATTGCAATGGACAATGTACAGATCAAAGACTCTCCACAGTGGTTAAAAAATCTTCTTCTTGTTAGTGGTGTTAGACCGATTAACAACATAGTTGATATTACAAACTACCTAATGATCCTAACAGCACAACCTCTTCACGCCTTCGACTATGACAAGATTGTTGCAAAAGATACTAAATCTAAGAATGTAGCAAGAATTGTAGTAAGACAGGCTGAAGCGGGTGAAGCAATTAACACACTAGATGGCAAGAGTGTTGAGCTTTCAGATGGTGTCACTGTAATTGCAGACAGTTCAAGTCCAATTGCAGTTGCTGGAATAATTGGAGGAGCTGATACTGAGATTGATGAGAACACAAAAAGAATTGTAATTGAATGTGCAAATTTCGATCGATACAATGTTAGAAGATCTTCAATGAAGCTTGGGGTATTCACAGATGCAGTAACAAGATTTACCAAAGCACAAGACCCAAACAGATGTGAGAATGTAATTGTTGAGGCTGTAAGGATGGTGCAAGAACTTGCTGAAGGCAACATTGCAAGCCCAGTTAAAGATGACTACCAAATCGTTGCAGATAAAAAGATATTGAATGTGCAGATAAGTAAGTTAAATACACACCTTGGTACAAAGTTAAATAGCAGTGAGGTTAAAAAGATATTAGAAAATATTGAGTATAAGTGTGAGGTAGTTGATGAAAATACACTTAAAGTCTCAGTCCCAACCTTCAGACAAGATATATCAATTGTACAAGATATATATGAAGATGTTGGAAGACTGTATGGATATAATAATATTGAGGTAACTCTTCCAAGAAGGTCGATAAAGCCTGCAAGTCAGAATCCAAGGCTTCAGTTTAAAAGAAAACTTAGAGATATTCTTAGTTCTAATGGACTAAATGAGATACTCACATACAACTTTGTAGGTAAACAGCTTCTTGAGAGCTGTAACCTTTCAATTGAAGATGCACATCATATAACAAATGCACTCTCTCCAGAACTTGAATATATGAGATACTCACTTCTTCAATCAGTACATGAAAAA
Source organism: uncultured Candidatus Saccharibacteria bacterium (assembly GCA_964418805.1). Classification (GTDB taxonomy): domain Bacteria; phylum Patescibacteriota; class Dojkabacteria; order SC72; family SC72; genus CAYQNB01. Next base: position 5,821 of record CAYQNB010000003.1, read on the forward strand.
ACTGTTCTAAATATACAAAACGGATATACAGATTTTGGTCTGTTTGAGATTAATATCGGACACAGTACAACAGAGTTTGATGAACAAAAACTTCCACTTGAAAGAGAACTATTAACAATCTCAACAGCAACAAAGAGTTCATCATACTTCCAAGTTAAAGCATATCTAGACCTTCTCTGTGAAAAACTGGGTGTTGAAAATATTGAGTATGAACTTCTCACTGATGTTGATACAACAACTGCACCCGCATGGATCCAAAGAGTTCAGAACTTCTTTGAGGTAAATAGAAGTGCACTTGTATATGTAAAGTCTGGAAATGAAAGGCGATATCTTGGAGTTGTAGGGGAGTATGTACAAAACCCAATCTCCGGACTAAATCTTGGATATATGGAACTTGATATTAGACAGCTACAATCCCATGCTGATACTTTAAGCAGATATATTGAGCCTTCAAAGTATCCAGAAGTTGTACAAGACTTATGCTTCCTTTTAGATGATAAAGTGCAGTATATTCAGGTTAAAAGAGAGATTAAAAGAGCACTAGATGATCAGTCACTCTCAACATCAGTTTCTCTTCTTGATGTATATGCAAGCGAAACTATGGATGGAAACAAGCAGATGACAGTTACAGTTAAAATGAAAGATATGAACAAAACTCTCACACCAAAAACAATACAGGATCTAAGAGAGAAGATTGTGAGCAAGGTGAGTAAGAAATTTAAGGCAAAACTTGTTTAACTTCCGATTACAACACTTATTGGTGAACTATCATATGTAGTTGCACCTTTTGTTGCCCTTGCAATAATTGTATACATCCCCGGAATTGCTCCATCAGGTGTCCAGACTGCACTCCAACCACCAGCATCACTACCATCAGTTAGGGTTCTTGAGTATGATGCAGGACCTGTGATAATGAACTGAACCTGTGTAACTCCGTCCCCAGTTACTGCGGCTGTAATTGACTTACAATACCACCATTTGTTGGAGAACTAATTGATATTGAGACACTGTCAGATGGACTTGTTATTGTAATGAACTTTGTACTTGTACCATTCTTACCTTTATTATCATAAACTTTTGCTGAGATACTATGTGAACCTGCTACTGTCCCACTTGGGATTGTATATGAGTATGAATACGGTGCACTTGTATCTTCACCAATCACAACACCATCGAATGAGAACTCAACCTTAGTTACACTCTCAAGTGCTCTAGCATCAGCACTAATTGTAATTGTACTACCTGCAGCATGTGATGAGCCACTTGCAGGGGAGGTTATATCAACAACAGGTGCATTTCCAGGACCTAATGGTAGTGAACACTCAGCACTCTCCGGTTTTTCAAATATATAGTTACTTCCCTTTGTACTCTTTAGATATGATTCGTAGTTGTTTTGTTGAAGTGTGTTTTCTAACTCTTTCTTCAAAAGTATCTTATCCACTGTCATCTTAAATTCTTTTGCTTGTGAGAGGTTAGTTGGAATCTTATTATTTGATTTACATACAGTTACAGATTCTCTGCTATCACTCTTTGGAGCTTTTCCAGCAATATATATAGATGCAACCTTCTTACAGTCGCTATTCTTACTTGCAATCTCACCAGTATCATTACAGATTGAAACTGCTGTAATGCCTGCTGGTCTTGTGAAGCTCTCTGGCTTATACCTTCCTGCAACTCGCGTCATGAAAGAGGAGGCGATTGGAAGTGGAACAGTTGTACTCCAAGCACCTGGTGTTGCAACATTATTATTATTTCCTGCCCACACTCCAATTACAAGGTTCTTGTGATACATCATTGAGGTCAGGTCCTTTGGTCCATCAGTTGTACCTGTTTTTCCACAGTATGTTCTTCTTCCATTTACAACATAGTTGTGATTAAGAGGTTGGTCACCAAATCCACCAAGATCACAGAGTATCCAGTTAAGAGCATATATCTCTTTTTCATCCCAAACTCTCTTTCCCTTGTTTTCACTCTTTGCAACTAACACATTTCCCTTTTGGTCTTTAACTTCAAGAATTGCTCTGGAGTCTCTCTTAATTCCCTCACTTGCAAATACAGAATATGCACTTGTGTGCTCCAAAAGCTTCATCTCACCTGCACCAAGAGTCAAACTGAGTCCATATCTATCTCTTTGTGTTAGTGTTGTTATTCCAAGTGTCTCAGCAGTTTCAATGAAATTATCAACTCCAATTAACTGCATTGTATATACTGCAGGGATATTTCTAGATTTAATTAGTGCCTCTCTTGCAGTCATAACACCAAAATATCTCTCATCCCAGTTTAGAAGTTTGTATGCACCAAAGTTTAGATTCTTCACATCAGGAGTTTCTAACCATGGACCATATCCCTGCTTGAATGCTGTTAGGTATGTATATGGCTTTACAGAAGAGCCCATCTGTCTTGGACTAATCGTTACATTCACATTTCCATCAATCTTAGGGTTCGCTGCATTGTTGTAGTCAATTGAGCCCACCATTACAAGGATATCTCCATTTTTAGGATTTATAGCAACCATAGCACCGTTGCTCACTCCCCATCTTGCACCATGCTGTTTAATTCCATTCTTAATCTCTTCCTCACCAATTCCTTGGAGTGAGAGGTCAAGTGTTGTTGTAACTCTAAGTCCACCTCGAACAACCTGATCTTCACCAAACTGATCTACAAGAAGCTGTCTAACATAAAACACAAAGTGTGGTGCTTTAATATCAATTGCTTTAGATGAATACTTAATCTCTTGAACCTTTGCAGCCTCAATCTCTTCCTCTGTTACACCGGTTAGATCGTTGTGTTTCAGCATCTGATTCAAAACATATAGCTGTCTTTCTTTTGCTAGTTCTGGATTAGTTCCAAAAAGAGGGGAGTATATTCCAGGACTTTGAATCAAGCCAGCAATCATTGCACTTTCTGCAATATCTAGATCTTGCACATCTTTTCCAAAGTATGCGTTTGCAGCAGCCTGATATCCGTAGTTAACACCACCAAGAGGTACCTCGTTCATATAGAACTGCAAGATATCGTCTTTAGAAAGATTCTGCTCAACCTGCATTGTGACAAGTATCTCCTTAATCTTTCTTGTAATTGTTCGCTCAAATGCTTCAGCTCCAAGAACATCGAAAAGGATTGTATTTTTAACAAGCTGTTGGGAGATTGTACTTGCTCCTCTGGCTGGAATCTGCAAGATTACAGAGTCATATGCAGCTTTTGCAATTCCAACTAGATCAAGCCCTTTATGTTCGTAGAACTGTATATCCTCAGCTGCCAGAAGTGCCCATTTAGTGTGATCAGGAATCTGATCAAGTGGTACAAACTCTCTGTTCTGTTCACCGTGAATTGTATAAAGAAGTTTTCCACTTCTATCAAATATCTGAGTACTTAGATCACTGCTTCTGTCCACAAGCTTATTTGGGTCTGGGAGTGAGGATTCAATACTCTTAAGATATATTCCACCAACAACAACAGAGGCACATGTGAGGAAAAAACCGACACAAAGTGCAATATATGCAAACTTAACAAGCTTCTTTTTAAGTGGGCTATTTGTTTTCCCGCCTCTTTGTGTAACCTTCCTTTTAGCGGGTCTAGCACTATTCTTTCTTGCAATATCACTAATTCTCTTAAATTTGCCAAAGCTAAGTAGTCCTTTTCCAGAGATTCTACCTCTATTACTCCTTACTGCGCTCTTTTTGGCGGGTCTTCTGTCTGTTAATCCTACTCTATATTTCATATATATATTATATCAAAATATCCTACTTAAAGCTTAGATACACTGTTTCAAATCTTTTCAGATTTCCACTCACAGAGCTGTATAACCACCAGATCATAAATAGAAGTACAATTACGAAGAGAATATCAAGTATTGTGGAGATGAAAGAGGGGAGGTAGTAGGTAGAAACAGGGGAGAGTATGAAGTATGCAATAAATATTCCAATGAATGAGAGTACTGTTTTACTGTTAAACCTTGAGAAATATCCATCTAGCATCTCAATAATTACCGGATTTTCTTGCATATTGCTTTTTATATTAACAATCGTTTGGGTCATAGCCCACGTTTTATAACTTTTTGATATTCCAAATCCACTTCTGTGTAAAAAGTCTTTAGGAACGGCTCCAGTTGAAGTTATAGTTAACCTTGGTAGATCATCAACCTGCTTTAACTGTTCAATCTTTGCCTCCTCACTTTCCGTATACATATAGTTTCCCTCTGTTAATATCTGCCAAATTGTGAATTTTGGATTTGCACCACTATACTCAATAGATATCTCTGGCAGTTCATATACCTCAACTACATCATCAAATGTAAAGAGTAGTTTTGAATCTGAAACAAATATCTTTGGTGTTGAGAAGTCTTTAATACGGTAATCCAGTGGTACGACCTCAAATACACGGTATTTTTCACCCAATATACTTTGTACCATCTCATTAATATTCTGTTCTTTTTTAAACTTCAAAGAGTTCATATATCCATGTTATTTCATTTCTATATTGCAATCAAGTCCTTTTTTGAGATATAATCTGATATGGAACTTAAGAATACATACAAATCAGTTAACCATCATAACAAGACAACAGTCCTCGTCGTCTTGTAATTTTCCATAAATATTATTGAAAATGATGAGCCGGCGATGCCGGTTTTTTGTTGGTCAATGACCAACAGGTATATGTCGGCTCTAATTTAGTTGTGAAAGGAGGTGCAATATGGATAAGCACAAACACAACTAAATAAGTCCTGGGAGGGAGTATCGATTGTGAGCAATCACATCAACTTCCTCCCAGGCAATACCTGGTGGATGTAGCTCAACTGGTTAGAGCACTGGTTTGTGGTACCAGAGGTTGAGGGTTCGAAGCCCTTCATCCACCCCAATACTAATTTAATATTTAATTTGTTAAGATAGAATTATGAAAAAAATAAAAACAAAACAGAATAGTACAGTACGAAATCCACTCCTTGTGGTTGGTTTAATTTTGCTACTTGTACTTTCAATATATGCCTTCAATATGTTTAAGTCTGGATTAAATAACCAGAAAGCATTTAGTCTTGAGGTTACAGCACCAGAGGGATACACAATGTCTAGTTGCTCTGACTACCCAACACTTGGCGATAATGTAGAAATTAATGAACCACAAGATAGAGCATCTGCTTATATCGTAAAGGGAGATACAAAGATTCTTATCTCAGCATACAATAAAAATATGGATAGGGGGGATGAAGAGAGGCTTTTTTGTACGAGATTTCTTGACAGTGGAACATGGATTGGAGAAGGTGAAGTCTTAAGGGTATATGAAATAGATATAATGGGCCAGGATTACAAGGTTTTTGACTATCTTGATGGATCAAGGGTTTATGGAACAATTGATTACTCATATATTGATGAAGAATTTTCTCCTAATAGTGGCACTTCCATTTGTCCTGATGATGATACCTGTATCTTCATTCGCTTTGTTGTAACTAAAGAGGAGTATGAAGATGAATTTGAGGAGATTAAGAGCGCAATAGAGTCGATAGTAATAAAATATCAGTAGAGCAAGAATTAATTACACACCTTATTTATTAAAATAGATATTATGAAAAAACTAAGTACACAACCATACAAGGGTACAAAGGATTATTACCCAATAGATATGTTCAAAAGAAACTATCTTTTTAACATATGGGCAGATACGGCACGAGAGTTTGGATATGAAGAGTATGATACACCTCTGCTTGAAGAAGCTGATCTGTATCGAGCAAAAAGTGGTGATGAGCTTGCAAACAGCCAGCTATACAATTTCATGGACAAAGGAGGCAGAGAGGTGGCAATTAGGCCTGAGATGACACCATCACTTGCAAGAATAATTGCAGCAAAAGGTGGACAGATTAGCAAACCAATTAGATGGTTTAATATCGGCAAATACTACAGATATGAGAAGCCACAGAAGGGAAGAAGTAGAGAGTTCTTTCAGTTAAATATTGATATTTTTGGTATTGAAGGGACACAAGCTGAACTTGAGATCTCTCAATATATTGATGCTGTTATGAAAAAGATCAGAGCACCAAAAGATTCGTGGAAGCTGTATGTAAACAACAGATATCTAATGGACTATCTCTTTAAAGATATTCTCAATATTGATGAACAACTAACTGCAAAGCTTGCAAGGGCAATTGATAACTATACTAAGATGGATGCAATTGAGTTTAAAGAATTTGTTAAAGAGATTGGACTTAATGATTTTCAAGTTAAGACATTAGTTCAGTTCATATCTATGGATATTAAGGATTTAGAGAGTTATAGAGGAAAGAACAAAGGGGCTGATACTCTTCTAGAACTTCTCTCATACTGCAAAGAACTAGGGTTAGATAACATTGAGTTTAAGCCATATATAATGCGAGGTATTGCATACTACACAGGCACAGTTATTGAGATGTTTGACACAGGGAAGGATAACTTAAGAGCACTTTTTGGAGGTGGTAGGTATGATGACCTTCTTTCCATATTTGATAAGGAGAAACTTCCTGCCTTTGGACTTGGGTGGGGCAGTATCACAATGAACGACTTCATGGAAACATATAATCTATACCCAGAATATAAGATTGAGACGGATATATATATTCCACTATTGGATAAGAAGCTTGAGGTTAGGTCTGCTCAGATTGCAGGGCAGTTAAGAGAGATAGGGGTGTCTGTTGAAAGATCACTTTCTGTGTCTGATCTTCGAAAACAGCTCTCATATGCTTCTAAGAGAGGATTTAAGTATACATTGATTGTTGAAGATGAAAAATTGATACTTAAGAACATGGAAAGTGGAGAACAAAAAGAGGTTAATATCGTTGGTATAAAGGGGGAAGTTGGCAAAATGAAATAATTTTGTAATATTTCTCTGATACCATTATATTATGGATATCAGAATGGATATACTAATTGTTGAAGATGATACTAAGGTTTTAAATCTTTTAGAGAAACATCTCTCAAAGAACTTCAATATATACACTTCATCAAGAATCTTTGATGCAAAGAGTATCCTTAAGAGGAATCACATTGACCTTTTGTGTCTTGACCTTGTTCTCCCAGATGGAAGCGGTATGGAGTTTTGCAAAAGTATTAGAAAAGAATATCCCGATCTAAAGATAATCATCCTAACTAAAAAGACCGATTTGGAAAACAGAATTAAATCGTTTGAGTTTGGAGCAGATGACTATCTTGCCAAGCCATTCTTCCCAGATGAACTAGAAGTGAGAATCAAAAAGCTGCTCAGTTTGCTTGATAACAGTGAAAATATAATTAGGCGGGGTAGATTAACACTCAATCTTAACGACCTAAGTATCTCATATGAAAAAAGTAAAGCGATTCTAACAAAAGCTGAAAGCTATACAATTGCATATCTGCTAAATAATCCCGGTGTGAAAACACCAACACAGATTGCAAAATATCTTTCAACAAAGCGAGGTAAGCTAGTTACAAAATCATCAGTAGTTGTTAGTTTGAAGAGATTAAGGGATAAACTGAAAAACACAATAGGAATGGGTATTATCAAGACTCGATATTCAAAAGGTTACTATATTGCTCTCTAACTTTCTCAATATAATTCCTTCTCCGATATCCATTTTTGAAGTGTAATGTAGAATGTGGAGCCACTTTCATTGCTCTCCTTTACTATTATCTTTCCTTTGTAGAGTTGCTCAATATACTTTCTTGATATGAAAAGACCGATCCCACTTCCATGTTTTTTAGTGGAGTAGAAGATTTCAAATATCTTTTTCTGATTTCTCTTAGGTATGCCTCCACCACTGTCTTTGATCTCAATATGGATATTTTTCTGATCACACCACATTCTTATGTACACTCTCTTTCTTCTTCTCTCAATATTCGCATCAACTGCATTATCAATCAGATTGAGAAGTATCTGGTGAAGTTTGTCAGATGGTCCTTTCACCATACAATCCATCCCATCGGAATACTTCCTAAGTATTGTTATCTCATACTTTTCAATCTTCCAATCTAAGGTATTAAGTGAATCTTCGAGACATTCAACCACATTAATGACCTCACTTTCCTCACTCACCTTAATATATCCTCGTACAGATCTAATAGTTGTTGCTAGTTCATCAACAGATTCCATTACAATCTTCTTATTCCTAAACTTTGCTTCTTGAAGGTATGACATTATTAGCATAACTGGGTTAGCCATGTTGTGTACAACCGAAGTCATTATTGTTCCGTAGTGCGCAAGTGTATTCATCTTTGTAAATCTGTCCACCTCAGCATCTTCAAGTTGTTCATATGCCTGATTTAGTGTCTTATATGATTTACTCAATTCAGTCTTACTAGATATCACCTGTTTTGTTTTCTTAATTACCTCTTTATTTAACTTCTGATTTATTCTTTTTAACTGAATTGTCATCTTATTTATCTGAACAAGTTGATTATTTGAACCAATTACTTGAATGAGAGTGGTGAGTACAATCAGACCAAGTAATATCCCAATAATTATTAAATCCATACTAGTCAATCTTGGTATCCAATCGACTGAATGCGTAATCAGATTTGCTTTTTGTAATAGTCCAATGCCCAGAACAGATATGAAGATGATAATAGCAATTGCTTTTGCTTGGTTTGAAGTTAATGTAATAAACGAAAGATTTAACATTAATAGAATTAACAAGAAACCAATTGGATGAATTAATCCCCAACTCCAAAGAGTAAATATGCCGGAACAAGTCAGAATTGCAATAAGAATAAGCATGCCTGCCCTAAAATATCTACTAAAGATAAGAGCTGAAATTGATAATATTAATAACCATACCGAACTTGTGATAACTAGGATTTCTTTAGATACAACTCCAAGACCATATGCTTTGTACGAACTAAAAACAGCAACACTAGCGAGTAACAAGATTGGCAAGTAGATAATATATCCAACGGCTTTCTGATATTTATAGATAGGGGGGCTTATCTGCCGACCTAATCTTCCCTTTAATAACATCCCCATGGTACAAAGGTTGAATCTAGGAGATACCGATCTGACATATTAAATAAAAGAATAAATTTAATATTAGTATTATGAACTATAAAAATTACAAAATTATTACATTTCTATTCCTTATCTTAGTACAACACCTATTTCCCCACTTTCTTTTTTAATTTTGAAAGGATATTTAGAGCTTGGAGGGGAGTTAGGTCATCAATGTCTAATTCTTTTAGCTCTTTTGTTAACTCACTATCCCCAATCTCAAAAAGAGGAATCTGAAGACTTTGCATTGCATCTCTCTTCTTTCCATTACCATTGCTCTCTTTTATATCCGATACAGAAGCATCCCTAATCTCATTATCCTTTGCAAACATACTCTCCTGTTCAAAACCCTCGAGTATTTCATTTGCTCTAGCTATTATCTTCTTAGGAAGACCAGCCATCTGTGCAACGTAGATACCGTAGCTTCGATCTGTTCCACCCTCAACGATCTTTCTTAAAAAGATGACGGTATCATTTTCAATATCTTCCTCAACAAGAACGGAGTAGTTTTTAACAGAGTCTGAGTTTTTCTCTGAGAGTTTTAGAAGCTCATGATAGTGGGTGGCAAAAAGTGTTCTAGCTTTAATATCTTTAATTAGATATTCTGCAAGAGCCCATGCAATACTAACACCGTCATATGTGCAAAATTACAAGACTATACTTTGTTGCATTGTTAATAATATTTGCAGCCTCATCCATCTCAACCATGAAAGTACTTCGACCCTTTGAAAGGTCATCAGATGCACCAACTCTTGTGAATATCCTGTCCACCATAGATATCTCACAACTATCAGCTGGTACAAAGCAACCGATCTGCGCAAGAAGGGATATGGTTGCAACCTGACGTATATATGTAGACTTTCCAGACATATTTGGTCCAGTTAGGATGATCATTCTTTCGTTTTTTAGATTTAAGCTTGTATCGTTTGATATGAAGCTTTCACCACTAATTGATTCAATAATCGGGTGTCTTCCATTTACAATCTTAAGTATCCCATTACTTTCTCCAAAGTCATGTACAATCGGTTTGCAATATCCTTTCATCTTTGCAAGAAATGCAAAGCCTGACAGTACATCAACCTTTGCAATCTGATATGAGATATCTTGAAGGAGTGGAATATATTCCAAGATACTGTCCCGGATCTTTGTAAATATGTTGTACTCAAGAGTTGAGAGCTTGCCCTGTGCATTTAAGATAATCTCCTCTTTTTCCTTTAGAGCTTCAGTTATATATCTTTCAGAATTTACAAGTGTCTGTTTTCGAATGTAATCACTTGGTACTTTACTTTGATGCGTTTTTGTTACATCTATATAGTATCCAAAGACTCTGTTGTAGCTGATTTTAAGTGAGGTGATTCCAGTTCTTTCTCTTTCACTTTTTTCAAAATCCTCAAGCCATCCCTTACTATTTCCAGATATCTCTCTAATCTCATCAACCTCTTTATCATATCCACTCTTAATTATCCCACCCTCCATAATTGTAGTTGGTGGGGATTCTGAGATCGATTGTTCAATGAGATCAATAATGCTTTTAATCTTTTCTAGATCTTTTGGGGATACAAACTCAATCTGTTTAATATCTTTAAGCCCACTGTTTAGTTCCAAAACTTTCTCAAGGGAGATCTGTAGTGCCTTCATATCCCTTCCATTAACTCTTCCAAGTCCAATCTTTCCAACAATCCTCTCAATATCATTAATGCCATCTAATATATTTCTAACACTATTTAAAAGTTCATTGTTTTTGAAAAACACTTCAACAATGTTTAATCTTTGATCAATACTTTCCTTTGAAAGAAGAGGGGAGAGTATCCAGGAGAAGAGCAGTCTCTTTCCCATGAGTGTCTGTGTATTATCAATTACAGAAAGAAGTGAGTCGGTTGGTGTTTGATTGTATGCGTTATATACAACCTCAAGATTTCTAACAGTACTTCTATCCAACACCATACTGTTATTCATATTAAAGCGTTTTGGAGATTGAAGGTGTGCCGGTTCCATCTTCTGTGTTTCAGAAACATATTCTAGTATCATTGCAATTGATACAGTGGCAACATCACTATCAATTCCCAAGCTTTCTAGAGTGGAGGTTGCAAATCTCTTCTTAACAATCTCTTCACAATATTTAATGTTTTGAAATGATTTAGGCACAATCTGTATTGGTATCTCTCCAACAACTATATCTTTAGCTCCTGAAACCACAATCACCTCACTTGGTTGGTTTGAAACAATGATGCTTTCAAGATTCTGTTGTGTGTTTTGTACAACTGTATATTTAAACTCTCCTGTTGTTATGTCTAACAGTGCAACTGCTAACTCTTTTTTTAGTGTGTATATACTCATTAGGTATACATTCTTAATCTCACTTGCAATATTTCCATCAATTGTTGCAGGTGTTACCACTCTAGTGACTGCTCTTTTTACAATCCCTTTTGCAACCTTAGGGTCTTCGATTTGGTCCACTATGACAACACACTGTCCAGCCTGTATTAGTTTAGGAAGGTATTGATTTAGTGCATGGTGTGGAAATCCAGCAAGTGCTATTGAGTCCTTGCTCTTATCCCTAGCAGTTAGTGTGATATTTAATATCTTTGCCGTTTTTTTAGCATCATCTCCAAAGGTCTCAAAAAAATCTCCCATTCTAAACAGTACAATCTTATCGGGATACTGTTTTTTGAAACCCATGTACTGATCCATCATGGGTGTAGATTTCATGATTGGAGTATATCATATACATTGACTTATCACCTTGGAACGATACTTTTCAATGCGCCGGGGATTACATCTAAAAGAAATGAGAATTGTTGTCTTACATTATTTGTGTACGGTGAGTTCGTGACATTTTTCCTATTAGCTCGTGATCTGTCGTATAGTGGAAAGATTGATCCATCACTAAAACATATCTTATTTACGGCTGACGAATACTCGATATTTTCAAATGTCCCTTCCCAATCAATAATTGCACCAGAATCAACTAATTGTTTTATACTTTTTCTGTCTTTTTTCCTAAATAATACGAGATACGCCCCATTAACCATTCTTAGGTCGGAAGCTGAGCAATCGAAATTTTGATACCCTGGATTTAAAATCGCTTCAGAAAGTAGTGTGAGGGTCTGTGCAATAACTACTCCAAGATCAGTCTTTTTCAAAATATGAACAATAAATAGTTTTTTATCTCTTGGAATTCTATTAAGGCCTTTTTCCATGTTTGGATTTATTGTCGAAGATCTATACTGCCATGCTTGCGACCTTAATTCCTTTAATGAGTTGTATTTTTGTTTTATATCTGACATATATAAAAAGATGTTTGATGCGCAATCTCTTGCAAAATCCTCATGACAACCTATCATGCCCACAATTTCCTCTGCAAACTCTCTTATTCTAAGCGGATCCGATTCGGCATCACTATAGATGATTGAATTCATCAAACCTTCGTGTAAAGGATTATGCTCATAACTTTGATTTTCACTGCCAAAGTTTAGTAGTTGCTGAAACTGAATTAGTAGCGAATGCCATTTTTCAGTGAAGTGTGTTGCATCAATATCCTCGTATGAGTGAAGTAGGAAAACTGGAAGCAAAGCACGATATATCTCATTTGTAATTTCCACAGGGAGTTTCATCCTCACGCTTCTTTTTCCGGAGATAATCTCAATAGTTGCATCTGTCGTATCTCCGGGGTCATAACCGGCTCTCGGAAATACTCCCATCTCAGGTTCACTGAAGAGTGAAAAATTCACATCAGTTATCTTTTCATATGGGTTACCAATATCAGCCTGCATCTTATTTGAAATGTATCCAAGAGCTTGCATAACCCCCCAACCATTTTGCAAATGTCTGCCAAAATTAGTGTTTCTAATCTTTGGCTCTTCTCCATATCTATCACTTATAGATAAGTTAGAACTTTCTAACACTTTTGCAATCCAAGGATAGCTATCACTGATAGCAGAAAAGAGCTTTTCACCTTGTTCTGTTAAATCTGCTTTTGATACTTGAAGTTGGAAAAGGCTACTAAATCTTACCCTACAAGGCTTTCAATATTTATTTCAGAATCGACTTGTGGGAGTAAGCCAACACTATGCGCCAAGGGCAGATGAAGTTGGCCTGTCTGTACAGATCTAGTTATCACCTGTCACGAGCAGCCGGTTTTTTTCATATCTGCCCTTCGCCAGCCCGACAAACCCTCGCTTTTTACGCCGATTTTACGCCCACCCCATGCCGCTTTATGGCGCCTTTACGCCTGTTTTACATACCCTTTCAGCGTCAACTACACCAACGGAGTCGATGCTGTTTTACATCGACTCTTGCAGCTAATTATTTCAATGGAGTCGATATGAATTGGCTATATCTGCTGCTGGTCCTCGCCCTTATGGGTTATCTGTTGCGC
>CAYQNB010000004.1:0-18957 GCA_964418805.1 uncultured Candidatus Saccharibacteria bacterium
AAATCACAACCTTATGAAACGTTTGCTCAATTTGAGCAATAGAGCCAATAGGTTGAAAAATTTAAAACTCGCCACAATCTTCATACCAATATTTCTTTTTGTAATGCTTTTTTGGAAATTGGGTGCAATCTACGTATATGCACACAACCCAGAACCAGTATCAATTAATAGTAAAATCCAGGAGATAATATTTGGTAGTGAGCAGTTGAATAAAGAACAGACCTTTCCTCCAAAGATTGTTTCAGTTGAGACATTTGAAGGAGTTCAGAAGCATCTAGTATTCTCACAAAAGGCTTCTGATGTTGTTAAGGAGTTAGGTTTTGTACTTGGTTTTGACGATTTCGTAACTCCAGATGACTCAAAAGTCTTAACAGATGGTGATGTTGTTAAGATTGTTAGAGTTGATGTTGAGCTTTTCACAAAACAGGAAGATATTGCATATGCAACAAAAAGTGTTCAAAGTGAAGAACTTGTATCGGGTAGTCAAGAGATTATACAGCAGGGCGTTCTTGGTTTAAGAGAGAAAAAGATCAAAGTTATATACGAGGATGGTGTTGCAACAAAGTCCATAATTGTTGAAGATAACATCCTTAAAGACCCAATTACAAAGATAGTTAAGTATGGGACTAAGGTAGTTGGTGTGCAAAGTTGTCCTCACTGGGACAGTGTAATTGATAGGTATGCAGCACCTGGCTCAACTAAAAGTGTATGGATGAAATATATAATGAGAGCAGAAACATGGTGTGATTCAGGTCAAAATACAAGGAATGTATATCTTGGACTATACCAATTCCTCCCTTCTACATTTAGAGGTAATGGCGGAAAGAATATTTGGGACGGTACGGATCAGATTAAAGTCGTTTCAAGAATGTATGATATCTGTCAACAAGGACAGTGGGGACCACACAGAAACAGTACAAGAAGTGTTCAATCATTCAAGATTAAGTATCCTGAAAAGTATGTGGAGATTGAGAAGAAGTGTGATAGGCTTTAATCAAGTTTTACACCAAGTGATATCAAGTACTTCTTGAAACCGTCCCAATTTTCGTATAGATAGCTATTAAATCCAATCTCTTTCAATGAACCCACATTGCTCTGCTTATCATCACTCATCACAATTTCAGAATATTCCATGTTCAACCTCTTTCTTAACTCTTCAAAGATCTCCCGGTTGGGTTTAACAACACCAAACTCATATGATGGGAGGATGACATCAAAATACTCTCTCATCTTAAACTTCTCTATTAATGGCTCAAGTCTCTCTTTGAAATTATTAGTACAAACTGCAAGAAGATATCCATTTGCCTTTAAAATTTCTAAGTTCCTTAAGATCGCTTCATCAACCTTATATGAATCTATTAGCATAGTTAATATCTCTTCCTTTGTAATATTCAGCTTCAACTCAGAAATGACAAAATCCCAATACTCACTTCCAGTTATTTTACCTGTCTTATACAGCTTCATCTGCTCACTTCTAAAGTACAGATCTTTAAACTTCTCTTCAGCAATATTCTGATTTCGGACAATTGTTTCAACAAACTTTTCTGTCCCTACTTTGAAGAAGACTCCATCTAGATCAAAAGCGATTGCTTTTATCATTTCGTATTGAGTTAATTTAACTATTCCAACTATAATACTCACAAAGGTCCTCTGGTATCTCTGTTAGAAATCTTGAAGGAATCTGTTCTGAATATCCACCCATTGTATTTCTACTCTCTGCGAATGTAAGCCAGAGCTTCTCCTTTGCTCTTGTTATACCTACATAACAGAGTCTTCTTTCCTCCTCTAGTTCATTTTCATTTGTAAAGGATCTTGAATGTGGCATTATACCTTCCTCCATACCGATCATGAATACAAGTGGATATTCTAATCCCTTTGAAGAATGCAGAGTCATTAGCGTTATAGCCTTACCATTACCATCACTATTCTTATCCTGTTCCTGCTCAATTAGTGTAATCTCTTCTAGAAATCTTGCTGTTGAGTTCTCTCCACGACTTGCATAGCTATTTGCTACATTCTTAAGTTCCTGAACATTCTCAACTCTAGATTGACCAGCTTCTGTTCCATCATCTATATGCTTTGTATAGTCAATCTCTTCAATAATTGTGTTTAGTGCTTGAAGAACATTTGATGTTTGAGCAGATACATATATCTTTCCAAATGTTTCAATTACAGATATATACTTTTTTAGCCTTTCAATATATCTTTCAATCATTTCATAATCTAACTGCTTAAAGGGTACAAGCTGTTTTTCAAGGGGATTTAGGAATATATATGCACAAACAAGAACCTTTCCAAGTGGCCATTTGAGCTCTCTTGATATTTCAAAAAGGTCGGAAACTGCCTTAGGACCCATCTTTCTTGAAGGTGTATTGATGATTCTTGAGAGTGAGAGGTCATCTTTTAGATTATGTGTGAAGCGAAGATAGCTAATTAGGTCTTTGATCTCTTTTCTCTCGTAGAATCTAAAACCACCAACAAGCCTATATGCAATTCCTCTTTTTAGAAGCTGCTCTTCAATTGCACGAGATTGATAGTTGGTGCGATACAGGATTGCCATATCGTTTAGAGATGTCCCCCTATTTTTATTTGTCAGAACCTCATCAATCACATATCTTGCTTCATCCTCTGCATCTTGAGACTGGTACACCGTTATCTTCTCCCCTTCATCTTGTGCAGTCCACAGTTTCTTTTCTGCTCTCGCACTATTTCTTGTTATGACAGAGACGGCAGCATTAATTACATTTGCCTTTGATCTATAGTTCTGTTCAAGTTTAACAATCTTTACATCGGGATAGTCTTTTTCAAATGAGAGGATATTTTTAATATCAGCGCCTCTCCATCCATATATTCCCTGATCATCATCTCCAACAACACAAAGGTTTCTGTGATCCTTTGAAAGCAGGTGTATGAACTCATACTGTGCTTTGTTTGTATCCTGGTATTCATCTACAAGAATATACTTATACTTCTGTTGATATCTTTTTAATATACTCTCATTGTTTCTAAGAAGATTTACAGCTTGAAAGAGAAGGTCTCCAAAATCTACACTGTTCTGTTGTTTTAGAGTCTTTTCATACTGTGCATATACACCCGCTACAATATCTTCAATATATCCGGCATTTTGATTTGCATATTCTTTTGCAGAGAGAAGATCATTTTTAGCACTAGATATCATCCAAGAGATTGTTTTTGGTTTTATCTCTTTAATATCTAATCTCATATCAATCATTATCTCTTTGATTAAGTTCTCACTATCATCAGAATCATATATTGAAAAGTTTGTATCAAGCCCAACCTCTTGTGGATTTCTTCGTATGAAGAGCGCTCCGATTGAGTGGAATGTCCCAATTAATGGTCTATCTGATGAATTAACTCCGATCTCTAAAAGTGTACTATCAATTCTCTCTTGCATCTCTCCCGCAGCCTTCTTTGTGAAGGTGACTGCCATTATATTATCAGCAGCAATACCTTTACTTGATATGAGGTATGCGATTCTGTTTGTAATGACGCGGGTTTTTCCCGAACCTGCTCCAGCGAAGACAAGAAGTGGCCCATCAACATGAGTTACTGCTTCCCTCTGAGGAGGATTTAGATTTTTCAAAATCATCTCTTCTGACATGAATTCTTATTATAGCTGTTTAATGTATGGACCGTATACCCATCCACTCTTTCCCTCCTCGTATCTAATCTCATACCATCCTACACTTGTATCAAGCATTACAAGGACTTGACCTTCAACCACAGTTGATATTGATTCACAATTTCCACTTGGACACTCTCGCACATTAAGAACTCCACCTGGTGTTCCTACAACCTGTACTAGTTTTGCACTTCCCTTTTCAATCTCAAAGGCTATCTCAAATGTACTATCTGCAAACTTTCCAACTGGAATCTTTGTTATGTTGAATTTCTGACTTGCTTTACCTGGAAGAAGAAGTGCTTGCATCTCAAACTCCACTTTCACAACCTCACCAGGTTGAACTGTTTTATCAGCAATTGCATATGGCTTACTAAAACTATCCCACACCTTATTTATTGCAAACAGACTATCTTTTCCATCTGCTGCTGTGATGTAGATGTAGTTTCGGTCTGTGAACCAGGCAAAGTCATTTCCATTTACAACCTCAAAAGTTACTTTGAACTTTTCACCTGATTTTACTTTTGTTGGGTATGCTACATTTCTAACCTCTGCCTTATATTCCAGATGTTCTGTTTTGTAGAAGGTTAGAAGATTTGAGATTCTTAAAAGGTTTTTAGAAAATTCACTACTCTCCTTTTCATATACATTCTTTGTTGTTAGGTTCTCCTGTCCACCCTTAACACTTTTAATTGTTACAACCTCAAGTTTATCCTTTCCAATTCCATATTTGTATGAGAGCGTTGTTATGAGTTCTTTTAGTGCAACCTCTGTGGAAAGTGGAATGTCCACTGAGTTTGAAAGATATCCAATCATTATATCTCCACTTGCCTCTAAGCTTTCAGGAATTACACCAACGCCACCGTCCCGCCCATCATATACATTTCCCTCCCTATCCACAATGAATGTAAATGGTATATCAGCATATCCAAGTCTTGTTATGGTGTAGTAATAGAGGGTTTGAAACCACTCAACTGGTGAGCCACTAAGAGTTTTCGCATCAGTTTCAATTCTAGAAATCAAGATCTTGCTTGGTTGTGCATACTGTTTAGTCTGTTGATCTGCAAGTTCACCGTCTAAATCAGTATCAATTCTAGTGTATTTTGCAGCGTATACTGCACTTGGCAGTATTAAAAATCCGACTGTTAATAATGATAAGAGAAATCTTTTCATACTCCATTCTATTTTCTTTGGGCTGTAATATCAAGAATTATTGTGGATTTACGAAAATATCAGGGTCCACACTAGTATTTTCAGGTACATATACTCGCTCTGGATCAAGCGCATTTACATATACAGTCATTGGAACAACATATGTTTTTGTTTCAAAAAGGATCTCTCCCTCGCCTTTAATGTAATACACGGGAACGAGTTTTTTGTAATCTGTTGTTGCAAAAAAGTATACAATTGAGAGTTCTTTTCCAACCGTATTTGTAACTTTTGGAAACTTAAGTGCATTCTCATCAATATCTCCCGGTGCATCCCGCTCACTCTGCTCTTTTTCTAATCCATCTGGAAAATCCTGATTTACCTCTTTTGGATAGTCAGTTCTTGAGATTAGTCTGTTAAGGTTTGTTGGATGTACAGGCTTTATCGATATCACTCCATCAGTTGTGTAGTTGATTAGTCGCAGTCTTCCTTCAACTATATCTCCATCAGGTTCAACAAGAAGATAATCGGAGTATGTATCAACTCCAGGAACATGTAGTGGATATCCTTCAATACTTCTGTTTGCCTCAATTCTGAAATTTGAATCAACTTTTGTTAATTTAACATTTGTATATTCATATTCTAATTGAAGATATTTTGAAACAAATTCGTCTAGATATTGTTTTGCATTTTCGTTTGTAACGATGGTTATTGGTATTTCAGTGAGAGAAAGTGGTTCTGAAAATCTAAAGAACATTTCATCTCGACTTACATCATACTGTGCAAAGTCAGTAGCGGAAGTCCAAAGTATTATTATATTACTAACATTCTGTCTATTTAAACTCTTTGATATTTTTGTCAAAAATCTATCAACTACATCTGCGTTATTTCTTTCCACAATTGAATATACTTCAAGCTCTTTCTCTTCAAATTCAAAATTGGATATTACAGATTGTTGTATTGTAATTCTTTGATTTGGGTAATTTTGAAGTGGGATATCAATCAGTGCATCAGGTGTGGCTGGTTTAAAAAAGAGTGAGATTATTGAGAATATGAAGATGAGAACTATGATTACCGCACTAACAAGCCACAGAAATCCAATCTTATTACCCTTGTACATCTCTACAAGATCTGCAATCAGTTTTTTTATCTTTTCTATTATGGGCATGATGTTGGGCAAGTTGTTAAATTACATTTCAGTTCATCTCTATACCATCTTTCAGAATCAATAAACACTCCATTAACCTTAACCTCGAGATGGAAGTGTGGTCCAGTCCAACAGTTTCCTCTCTCAATATCATATCTCATTAATGCAACAGGGTTTCCTTTTTTAACAGGTCCTGGAAATGCCACTGCCTGAACGTGGAACATTCTATATACATTTCCAGCGGAATCAGCAAAGTATAGTATTCCTCCAACATCCTTTCCATCATTACATATCCTATTCACAGCAGTATAGCTTAGTACTCTTCCGTCAGAAGGTGCATACCAAACAGGATCAGAACCTGCTACATCAATGGCTTGAGTACCCATAGCGGTGTGTGAACACTGACCCGCAGGCCCTTGTGTACATGTGAGTGGGGAGGAGAGTATTGGACATGTTGCATCTGCAGGGGCGTTCCCTATACTTGGGATATTATCAATGAAGTCTGGGTATAGAGAGGCATTAGGGTTGAATGGAGAGCACTCTAAGCACGGTCCAGGCGTTACGTGTCGATATCCACCTGTTAAAAAATTCATATCAAATATTATAACCATTATCACAAAGATTACGATAACAACGAAAGTTACACCCAAGGAGACAGCAATAGAAACTAGTTTTAATAATTTCGCGGTGAGATCAAATACTACTTTAACAATGAAATCGCTTAACGCGCCGACTAAAAAGCCACCTATTCCACCTGTGGCAACAATTCCAAGTGAAGTGAGAAAAGCCTTGACTCCTACAGCCAACACTTGTTTCAAACCAGTCTCTCCCAATATGAATCTTTGGACAGTTTTCTGCCAAAGGACGTTATTTTGAAACAGCTTTAGTAGAGTATCTCCAATACGCTTGTTTATCTCTTCTTTCAGCCACTTAACTCTTTTCGAACTTTCCAGATAGTTCTTCCAGAGTCTCATCGGTGTAGAAAAGCGATGACCGATTTTGGTTATACTTTCGTATGATTTAAGGAGTCTTGCTGCTTCAGAGGCTATACTGAGATTAGAATTAGATAAAGCATCAATGAATTCAAACATCTTATCTCCATCAAATTTCCCGCCAGGAAAAAATGCTGGAAACTGGCTTTGGAATAGAACAGTGTTTCTTGCGATTAGTCTCTCCATGGACTTTTCTCGCTTATATGCAGCATATTTGAAAAAATTTCCATCCCAAAGGACAGTTTTTAATAATGCCTGTGGGGTAAAGTAATACAAATCTGTAAGATGTCCATAAACAGGTGAGACATCAGACCTCTCTGTTACCAATAGCCCACCATTAACACTCTCCCATTTATAAGTGTTTGTCGCAGCGTCAAAGACTCTCATCTTATAATTCCTTGGCCTAATTACACCTGGTGCGCCGATCCCAACGAAAAAGAATGACCCATTTAATATTGCCCGACCCAAACCACCCTCATACACCATAGATTTCATGTAGTTATATGTCTGGTTGTATTGCCCTAATTTAATCCTCAAACTTGCCCCAGGAATCATTTTTAATGAATTCATGCGCATTTCTAGCTCTTCAATCTTTTGTTGTGCTAGATCAAGTCGGCTTTGACCATATGTCATGTTTCCTGTTGACTGCCTTCTATCAAGAATTTTTTGCTGAATTGATAACCATCTTATTCGATCAGTATCCAGTTCTGATTTCAGTGCATTGATAATATGCTTTGTCGGAAGATCTTGGTATACATCAGTCTTCGATATTTTTTTAGTATGTTCATCTTGCTTTTTCAGGGCAGTTGTTATTTGTATTCTATTTTTCTGAAGAGATTTCAAATAATCTTGATCGAATGCTGATAAGTTTGGCGTGTTTGTAAGCTGAGCTATCTTAGTGTCAACAATCTTTAGGGATCTACTAAAATCTGGCATAGAGTCAACATCAACACCTTTAAGTCTATTATATGTCAGTGCAAGTGCTAGTGCTTTCTGAATCAGTTCTCTCTCTTTTTGATCTGTGATATAACCTGGAGTTTTTAGTTTCAAGGCAAGATTAGATTGATATGTCTCTCTATAACCCCAGTCAGTTAGATCACCCGATTCATCTATATGTGAACCCATCGTGTAGTCGATTTTATCATCATAATGATCCGCGAAAGCATCTACCTCTTGGTCGGTTAATGAAGCCCTACTTTTCAGCTCTTGCCTAATTGTAGGAGTCATCTTAGTCCATAGGTCGACCTTAAATCTTCCGTGTGTAGCAGTTATCTTTCTCATTGCTTGTGCCACACGATTTGCTTTTACAGAATCCGTATTAAAAAACTCCAATGCAGAGTTTTCTGCTCTCATTAATAATGTATCCTCGCGCATATCGGCTGTCACTGTTCTACGAGCAGCACTTCCAAGTCTCATGGCGTCTTTCATATTCATGCCGGACTTCATAGCATATGTGGCCGCAATAGCCTGATCCATCATTCCTCCAACTGCTGCTGCCGTTGCAAGCTTTCTTTCTGCCTGAGCGTTCTTTGCAACGGAATCTATATATGAAGATGGATTTTTCAGAAACTTAACAAGTTCTCTACCTCTTACCCTCATCCTTCCAGCATCCCCGTCATAGTTGGGAAGTTTTTTCCCATCAAATTTATCAAGTTGAAACTGGACGATTGCATCAGCAAGCACAGTATCATTCAAAAGTTGTTCTAATGTGTCTGTAATATAGAAGTTTGGCTTTGAAGCAATCTCTGCTAATGATCTAACAAATTCATCAGAACCAGACACATCTGATGGTTTGATTGGTCGAGCAGGTTTCCCTTTTTTTGATTGTGTGAAGATAAAGTCGAAAATTGACTGAGTAGCATTTTCGTAGCTTTGTTTTTTGCCCTTTGCCATTTCTTATAACTATTCACTAAAGAGGGAGCCAATACCGGGGATTTTAGATGCTCTTTTCTGGATGCTCTGACCAACAGCTGCAGCACCCTTACCACCAGACACTGGTAAAATATCATCCAAGAACTTTGGTGAATCAGCTGCTACATAAAAGAGTAGAAGTACAAGCAATCCCTTCATCAATACTCCTGCAATTGTTGCATCCACACCAACTGAGGGATCTCCACCACCGACTAGTCCTGTTGGGAAATTTAGATTTAAATCCTGCCTTAGAATATACAATCCTATATTAATTAAGAAGAATACCATTGGAAACACAAGTATATTTTTCGCAACTCTTTTAAACCAATCACCAAGAATTGAGCTCTTGCCAGGGAAAGTTGAGATTGTTATATATATTGGTGCCATTACGGTATCCATTATTAATCCAAGGTATGCCTTCAATACGGTTATATATACTCTCACAGAAACAGAAATCACAATAATCACTACAATAACTCCTATTGCAAGACCTATTAAACCTACAATTACTCCAGCAACTATTGCAGCACCACCTGTACCTGCTCCTGCGGCAATAAGTGCTAATGCCCCAATTATAACACCTACCAAACCAACTAGAAGTGTCTCAGGGCTAACAATTCCTGCATCTCCCCTAAAAAAGACTCCGCTCAAACTGATTGGGTTGTTCACGGTTAAGAAACCGAATTGACCAAAATCTGCATCTGACAACAGACTTGCTACAACATTCACCATAAGAACTCCGAGATTGATCGCAAGCCCAACAATTGCGAAGCTAAATGTCACAAGTATCAAGCCTACAATTACATTTGGTAAAGTGTTAAACACAGTAATAGCAGCTTGACCACCTATCTTTTGTCGGAACATAATCATAAAACCTGAAACAATTAGGACAACCACAAAGATGACATAAGCAAGAGTTCTTGTTTTTTGCCACAAGTCATCAACACCTATAGATCTAAGTAGTTCATATCCATCTTGCGCATAAGCACTATTACTAGTTGTGTCAAAACCTGGGACCCACTCTTGCGCTAAATGTCCTGCGACATCTACTGAGGGAGGATTATATAGTATTGCAGTCAAGTTTGAATCTACAAAACCCAATGCCCCCCCTTTTGTTAATGGATGTAAATTACTTGAAGAGATCTCATCACTCTTAGTTGATAAGTTTGGGGCAAGGTTCATAAGAGTATTTGAGAGTATTCCTGTTATTGATTTAGCCACAGAATCATCAACGTCTGGACCTTCGGCTGCATATAGATCACTAAGGCCAACAGACTCTTCATAGGTTCTTGTAATATCAAATTTCGTATCCATTAGTTCCTCTTGAGTGACAGCATATGCATTAAAGATATTCATTGAGAAGTACACGGCCAACAGGACAAACAAAGGTCCCTTAGATTGTCGCTTCAAATCTGTAAACTTTCGGCTAATCAAAAACTTGTAAATATTTTTCAACATGATTTAAGTATATATTAAATTTAAATTATCTGCAGCTAAGTCCCCTTCTTTGAATATCAGACTCCACTTTAGACCAATACTCTTCCCATGTCTTAGGAACATCATCATATCCAGGATGAGTATTAGATTTGTATGATTCATATTGACGCTTGTATGGTGACATATCCCAAAGGCACGGTAAATCGTAAACTTTGCCCTTGTCTACGCGTACTTTACATGGGGTTGTGACATAAAATGGCTCAACCACCGGATCATCTGATTTGGCGGTAAAACCTTCTGGAGTCATCTGTACTGATTGCAAAGGTGTGGCTGTTGATTGAGCAATCATATCAAAATATCTACTAGCACAATTACCACTTTCACAATCTGAAATTGATCCGAAAATCGCGTCGACTTTTATAGCAAATAACTCTTCTTCATCACATTTTGATGGGTCAGGATTATCTCCAGCATTACATTCTAACCACTGATCAATCTTAATAATTGAACTCTTTATGAAATCGAATGGAGAAGTTTCTGCCATACAGCTTATAAACCCCTCCTCTTCCTTTAAATCAACAATAGAAGGGTCTGCGGCAATACATGCCGCCTCACCTACATCTCTATTGGTTTTTGTGTTTCCAGGTGCTTGGAAATTTCTCTCTAAATACTCTGCAGAAATATTAGATCTAGCAGGGTTTATCTCAGAGTTTTGGACGGCAGGACAAACAGATTTGAGAACTGGATTGATAACTACAGTATTAGGTTCGTTGCCATTTCCTTCTGGTGAATTCAACATTGATGCCTCAGCATGTACCGCAAAAGAACCTCCCGGGGCGCCACCAACTCGTTTCTTTACCGAATCACATTCTTTACCTGGCGCACAAAAACGATACACTTCATCTTCAAGTAATAAATTCCCACTTGATCTTATAGTTGGGAACTCATTGGTAATCTCAAATTTCTCATCCTTTACATACTCACTACCCGCCATTAAAGACTGTGGAGAGGTTATTGAATAGATTTCGATGATGGAATTTTTCTTCACCCTGACAGTTTCACCTGTCTGTGACACTACATCGCCCGAAGCAAGACTGATATCTCCTTTTCGATAGGTGCAAAGAGGTTGGTATGCAATTTGGTTTATGAAATCACAATTAGGGTTATTCTCATCTCCGCATCCAAGGACAGCCTCAGTAGTGCTTGAAATATGGCTGACAGTATTTGATTTAATTGTTTCTTTTACACTGCTATCAATATACACCGGCTTCAAATCCAAATTTGCAGCAGCAACATTGTTATCCTTCGTTATTAAAAATGATAAAAAACCAAAAAGTACTAAAAAAAGTAGAAGTATGATTGGATTAATTTTTCTAAGTTGTATATCTTTCATTCGAAACCTATTGTACTACAATTAATTAAGAAACTGTATCTAACATTGATTTTTTCAAAACACCCTTTCTATTCTTGCTAACAACTGAATATCCAAGCAATACAGAAGCACCACCAGCAACAAGTGTAATAATCATATTTTCAAAAAGACCGGTATCTGGTGTTGTATCAATATCAGGGTCAAAATCATCAGCATCTCCACCACCACCAACTCCAAGTGGAAAATCAGATGAGTTAAATACATTGTATGAGGAAAGTGCTGCAACTTTAATAATACTTCTATCACTATCACTCGCTCCTTTAACCGCAACTGTTATTGTCTTGTTCTCAATATCTGTAGTACTTTCAGAAATCGGGGTTGTACTTGCAAGTACAAGTGCATCTGCTTTTAGAGTATCTCCATCTCCAAAGTTAAAGTATTCACTTCCATCACTCTTTCTCATCTCACCAACTGTTGCAATCCAATTTCCACTAGCATCTGGAATTGCTGATGCCTTTGTTGAACTTCCAGTTGTTCCACTTCCATCTCCATCTTCAAGATTTAATACAATTACAACATCTTCTGGATCTGTTGTTCCGCTAACTTTTCCAGAAACAGTATTAAAGCTAGGTGGAGAACTTAGAGTCTTAAATGTTGTCACTTTGAAAGGTTCTCCATCATCCTTCAATGTTTCACTTCCAGATATAATCTCGAAGAAGTACTCCGTTTCAGGTTCTAATCTTTGAACAAGAACACTGTGGGATGTATATTCACCTTTAGTTAAAGCACTATCCCTTTGATCAATTGCAACTTCAGAAAGAGCGGCTGCACTTGTTCCAAAATTCACCTGTCCTTCAACTGGAGTATCTGAAAGCCATATGACGGTAAAGGATGTATCCGTTAGATTAGTAATCTCGACTGTATCTTCACCAGTATCGATATCAACTGAGGTTGTTCCTTTCGCTGTTTTTTCAATGATTTTCCAACTTACATCAGACGCGAGTTTAAACACTCTCTCTTCACTTTCATCCTCATCTTCGTCAACAATCACACCACCCAAACCACCATCATCTTCATCTTCATCAACTTCCGGTTCATCTGGCTCCTGAGTACCTCCACCAGTGCCAGGCGTTGTTGGTGTTTTTGGGATCTGGCCAACTATATTTGCACTAACAACTGCGTTGGTTGGGAATGATGCAAGAAGTGTTGAATTTGTACCAACTGTAAGTACTGAATCATCCTTAACTTTTCCATCTTCGTCTAGGATATCTACAAAAGTGCCAGATATCTTTCCACCAAGATTTACACCACCAAGCGAAAGAATAGTTATATTACTATCCTGTCCAACTGTTGGGATTGTATCATCTACATTTCTAAGTCCTGAAAGATCTAATATCCAATTTCCTGTTGAATTAATGACAGCTGAAGCAGGAAATGTATCTTTTTGATTGGTTAATATCGCATATACAATTACATCATCAGAGTTTACTGAAGGAATATTTCCATATATCGGATTTGGTATCGGTGTACTTGCAGAAACTTTTGCTGTTGTGAATTGATATGGTTTCCCACCACTATCTACATACTTATCCGATCCAGATTGTATTGTGAAAGAGTACGTTGCAGCTGGATCTAGATCAATCACTTCAATGTAGTGTGTTTTTCTTTTTGCAGCTCCTCTAACATCAATAACTGGAGAGCCTTCTCCACTTGTTCCTTTAACAATTACAGAGCTTGTTGTTGCGATATCTGTTGCCCATGAAAGTGTAATGGAATTGCTTGTTACATTGCTTAGTACAACACCCTTTGGTTGTGTATCACCGCTAGCACCTGTTAGGTATTGAGTTACATAGTATGCAGCAATTGCTGTTAGAGGAATTGCTATCGCAAGAAATATTGTAGTTATCAGGTATCTTCTTTTCTGCCTGGGAGTTCTATACATGTTTTAATAATACCCAATATTGGGATTATTTTCTAGACTTGTTTGCTATCTTCTTCTGTTGTGAAGAACTGTTTCCGTCCAGAAAGGAGAGGATATAGTCAATTACACTGTTTAGGATCTCTGTGAGCCTGCTGATTGGTCTTAAAAATGAATCAGTCACCTCATCAACTGTCCCTCTAATATTATCAATGCTGCCCTTAACACCAGCTACAATTGAATGTGCTTCTTCTACAACTTTTCCAGATGCTTGTATTAATTTTCTTGAATCACTAAGTGTTCCTTTAACCTCAGACATTGTTCCGGTACTCTCACGAACAAACATTGCGATGTAGTATAGGATGAGACCAAAGAGTCCAGTTAGAACTCCGATTACTACCATCCAATATATTGCAGGAATTGATCCCATTATCTTTACTTCTTAAATTACACTTAATTATATCACTATTTTGGCTTCCATGTTCCGCTCCCGCTATCAACTCTAACAAAGTATGCACCAAGCTTTGATATTGGGTAGTCGAATCCATATACAACAGTACTTTCTTTCTGTAGTCCATCATATCGTCCCTTGCTTGTATCCCACTTTGTCACATTGTTTGCAGTGATTCCAGATACAGAGTTTATATCATCAATTAGTGATTCAGCTGTGTATACTTTCTTTCCTCCATGTACTGCAATTAGGTTCCAACCTGCATTTAAGCTCACAGGTACTGGTTCAATTATTGCTTTTCCAGAAAGATTTACCAACATATCGTGCTTCACCTTAAGTGCATATCCTTTTCCAGGTATGATTTGGAAATCATCAGATCCATAGCTTTCTCCATCTCTGTTTCCGACAACAACCCATTTTCCTGATTCAAACTTTGCAATTGAGTATATTGCATTTCCATATACTTCATTTAGATTCTTAAGATATTCACTTGCAGTTGTACCTAGTTGTGCATTAACAAAGTTGAAAGATATGAAATTGATTCCCTCTGTTAGTTCCATATTGCTTGTTTTAGCTTCGAGGGAAACAGATAATTTAACAGCATCATCTCCAATATTTACATCTCCACTATCAAATGTTCCATTGTTATTCGCATCGATATATAGTGTTTGATCTCCTTCAGAACCAACTTCAAAACAGTATTTTTCTGATTTATATGTTGTGCAGTATATTCCGGAGTCTTCAACAGCATACATACTATTTGAAGGAGAGATTGAGATTGAGGATTGGGCATATATACTACTCATATTACCAGTTGGCTCTTCACTTGCTTCAGATTGAATTACTGGACAAGAGTTACCATTTGAAATTCTCACGTGAACTAAGCCACTATGGCGTCCAAGAATAGGAAAACTTCTAGCAAGATCGACTGGTGATAATCGTGTTATTAGTTCCTTATAGCTAAGTACACCCATATCACACCAACAGCCCTTACTTGCATCACATCTTTCTCCTGGCGAAATCACCTTGTTGGATGCAATTACGTTATTACTACAAACACCATATTCATCCATTAGGTTTCCGTTTGGACATAAACATGGGCTAAGCTCTTTCGGACAACTTTTACCAATCTTATTACCGGTTGCGTAACCACCTGATGGGCCATTAACAGCATCCTCGAAGTTATCAGAATCATCAATCACCGGTCTCCAATGAGGGAAGGCAGTTAGTGCTCCCTTATCAGTACATACATATTTTATACCATTAACAACCTTTGATTCTCCTTGGTTATCACACTTACTACCAGATGTTGCACCAGCAGTTGTTGATTCACACTTCGTTTCACTTTGCAATTTCACACACTGTGCATTACTTGATGCTGGTGTTGCTTTATTACACACCATACATCTAACAGGTGTATTGGCGGCAACTACTGTATCATCCTTTATAATATCTCCACGCTTCTCACATTCTAATACAGGTATCTCTACTATCTTTCCGTTTGCAAGTTTACATTTTACCTCTGGACTAGTTCCAGTTGTAGGTCTAGCACCTGTTACAACACTCCCACCTCTTTTATCACAGCTCAACTTATCTACTCTACTTGGTAGTGGTTCTCCATTCACAATACACTCGAATAGGACTTGATCAACTGAAGTATTTCTTCCTTTTGCATCACAGGCTAATTTTGGATCACCGTAGTCTGTGTTTGTAGTTGGATTTGTAGCAGGTGCCCACAATCCTGAAACTCCACAACAGTAGAATCCAACTCCACCTGGCCCAGGATCCCTCTTTCCATCGTTTGCCATACTACAACCGCTCCCGCCTCCTCCACCACCTGTTGCAGCTGGTCTTGTTGTTACCTCTTGTGCCTTACACTCCGCCCTCTTATTACTGCAGTCAATCTTCTTTCTCTTACCATTTGATTCATAATATTCGTGCAGAGCATTACAACTTCCATCACTAACCCAATCACATCTTCCGATTCTTCTTTCAATTACACTTGCCTCTCCGCCACTAATAACATCATCATCTTTTGAAAATGCAGAAAATATTAGCTTGAATATACTTGATTGATCATCAACTTCCTCATCTAACTCCCAATCATTTGATACAGAGATATCAACCATCGGAGCATCGGCACTCATCGGTTCTAGAACTACAAGTGAGTCCCCTTTGTTTCCTCCAACTGCTTGAACTGTATGATATGCATTTGATTCATCAATATCGGTTAGTATAGAGCCATCTCCATTTCTAATATTTGAGATATCGATATACCAACTACCCTCTTCATTAACGACCGCTGAAAGTGGTACAGAGAGAGATTCTGATGAAGGTCTGAGATACATAATTGAGTCTGTTACAACCTCACCATCTTCAAAATCTGTAATTCTTCCATATGATGGATCTGGCGCTTCAAGATCTTCTAAATCAGCAAATGTTGTGAATGTTGCTTCGGGGGATACTGTGAATTCCCCTTCATAGAAGAGAGATGAATCGTTTGTGTATCTAACACCATCTCCAACCATGAAATAATATTTTGTTTCTGGTTGTAGATCTTTAATTGTCACGTGGTGGGTATAGTATTTGCCAGTATCAACAATACTAATGTCAACATCAAATGCATCTGCTCCGACAACAGAATCATACTCATCTATGTTTTCTGCAAGCTCCTTTGCACTTTCACTAACTGCTTTTTGGTAGTCACGATCATCATACGCCATATCCCTTTTTAAACTTGCAAGTATGCTTGGAAGGAAATTATCTTCTTGTGAGTATATAACTGTACCTGATGTTTTTGTTTCTGTTGTCCAGGAGATTGATACAGATCTAGAGTTTAGGTTTGTAATCTTTATATCCTGAGGTTTTGAAAATGGATTTATCCAAAGTAGTGAGAGAAGTGACCAAAGTACGGTTGCTCCTAGAATAACTGCAAGCCACTTATACACCATACTCATTGAAAATCTTAACTGAAACCTCTTTTTCTCTGTCACTGCACACTCTCCAATTGGAGTACCATTTTGAATATCTTCGTTCATGTTTTTATGTAATAGATTAACCTATATACAAATTAACACTATTGAATTAGTGCGTCAAATATATAGATCGCAGATTAAAAAGTTAACTAGTAGTTCATATTTGCCTATTACTCCAACAAAAGTTATTATATATGATGAAAAGATCCTCAAAGAATGCCTACGCATTTATAGATAGCCAAAACCTCAACCTTGGAATACGAAGTCAGGGATATATATTAGATTTTAAAAAATTCAGACTATATCTTAAAAACAAACTTGGTGTTGAAAAAGCATTCTTGTTTATTGGATATATCCCAGAAAACCAAAAACTTTACGATGAGTTGAAATCGTACGGATTCGAGCTTATCTTCAAGCCAACAATCAAACATACAAAGGCTAAGATAAAGGGGAATGTTGATGCAGAGCTAGTTTTGTCTGCGATGGTAAATATTAATAGCTATTCGAAAGCAGTTATCGTTTCAAATGACGGAGATTTTCACTGCTTAATTGAGTATCTGAGCAAGAAGGATAAGTTGCTGAAAATAATAACGCCTAATGATAAGTACTCATCCTTATACAGAGAATTTAGTAGATATATTCTAATTCTAACTCAACAAAAAGGATTATTAATAAAAAAGACCAAGATCAGCGGTCGATCGAAATCTTAGGCTGCTTAACTTGGTCATCGTGATACCCATATTATACATCCCAAACAAAGCATAATCAAATATCTAGATATCATGATATAATAGTGTTGTGAAAACATTTTACATACCACACAAACTAAAAGTTGGAGATATAACTCATCTGGCGGACAACGACAGCGAGGTTGTAATTACCAACAGCATTTTAGATATTGAGAATCTTGTAAAGATTGAATCCCCAGATTCAGTTTTCAATGCAATTGTCACAGATATATCAAAATCTTCTGTAGAGGTTGAAATCTTAGAAAAGACTGGAAACAGAAAAGACTCCGAGGTAAAGGAAGATGTTGTATTAATACAGGCAATATCATCTGAAAACAAATTTTCATATGTATTAGAAAAAGCGGTTGAGATTGGAGTTTCAAGAATAATTCCAGTTCAATCTAAGTATAGTACTGTTGATATTAAGAAGTTTAATAAAAATATTGGACTATATGAGAAGATAATTGCAGATGCAACAGAGCAATCACGAAATCCTCACCCAACCATACTAGATAGGGCAATTAATATCTCAAATCTAAAGAGCATGAATCTAGATGCAGATATTAAAATATGCCTTGCAACAGAACAGGTTGAAGTTGAAAGTCTTGAAGATGTTTTAAAAAATAGCTTTAAAAGTAGTATAATTGCTGTTGGACCTGAAAGTGGATGGAGCTCATCAGATCTAGAAGTATTCAATGAACTTAACTTTAGATATGTTAAGCTAAAGGGTAATATATTAAGAACAGAAACAGCACCACTTGTAATGGCACCAATACTTAAATATAGAATGGGAAAGATATAGAGATATGAAAAGAAGATTTAACGCAAAAAAGAGAATGAAGGATCTTAAAAAGTACTACTCAAAAGAGGATATATTTCTTTCAAGAATGGCTAGTATCTTGAAGGTACCAAAGGGTGTTGCGCATAAGATGTTTAGTGAGAGAACTGTAACAGCAATTAGACTTAATAATCTTGTTGCAAATCCAGCTGAGATTAAAAAGATCTTGCTCTCACTTGATGCACAACTAAAAGAGGTTCCTTGGTCAAAGGATACATATATTGTTGAGAACATGGATAAGTCATTTCTAGGACAGACAGATGCATACAAAGCAGGATACTTCTATATCCAAAATCTCTCTAGCATGATTCCAGCTGTAGTACTTGCTCCAAAAGAGGATGAGCTAATACTTGATATGTGTGCGGCACCAGGAAGTAAGACAACACAGATTGCATCGAT
>CAYQNB010000005.1:0-10016 GCA_964418805.1 uncultured Candidatus Saccharibacteria bacterium
CAAGCTACACAATCGATGATATGAGGCAATATCTTAATGCATATGACAGACCAATTCTTGGAACAATCATTAAACCAAAGATTGGATTAACATCAACAGAATATGCAGAGCTTTGCTATGACTTCTGGGTTGGGGGTGGTGATTTTGTTAAAAATGATGAACCTCAGGCTGATCAGAACTTCTCACCTTTTGAAAAGATGGTGGATAGTGTGAGAGAGGCTATGGACAAAGTTGAGCAAGAGACTGGAGAGACCAAAGTACACTCGTTTAATGTATCAGCTGCTGACTTTGACACGATGATTAAGAGAGCAGACTATATTAAGCAAGTTATGAAACCAGGAAGCTTTGCATACCTAATTGATGGAATTACATCAGGTTGGACATCAGTACAAACTCTTAGAAGAAAATATCCAGATACATTCATTCACTTCCACAGAGCAGGGCATGGTGCTTTCACAAGAAAGGAAAATCCAATTGGATTCACAGTTCCAGTTCTAACAAAATTCGCAAGACTTGCTGGTGCTTCTGGAATTCACACAGGTACTGCAGGTGTTGGAAAGATGAGTGGTGATCCACATGAAGACATAACAGCAGCACACCAAGGTTTGAAGATGAAAGCAAAGGGTTGGTATTTTGATCAGGTTTGGGCAGAGATTCCAGACAGGGATGCTGATATTCAGCAGATAATAATGAGAGAGGATATGACTTGGGAGTTAGGTGCAAGAGAACTTGCAAAACTAAGAAGAGTTAAGGGGTTGAGTATGGAAGGAAATGAGGAGAAGACGCTTTGGAGAACAGTTGGAAAGACAGTTCCAATAATCTCAGGTGGTCTAAATCCAGTACTTCTTCCAGAGTTTTTAGAAGTGTATAAATCGATAGACTTCATTGTGACAATGGGTGGTGGTGTACACTCTCATCCAATGGGTACAACAGCAGGCATAAAAGCCGTTAGACAGGCATATGAAGCATGGTTGGAAAGAATTCCAGTTGAGGAATATGCAAGGGACAAAGAGGAACTAAGGGTGGCAATTGAATTCTATAACAAGCATGGTATTCAAGCCCACAGAGAGAAGGCTTAAGCTCCCTCTCCTTTAAATGTAGGCTTAACAGCACTTGTACAGTATGGACACTTTGTTGCTTTTGTTGAAATCTCCTGGAAACAGTGTGGACATTTTCGTGTTGGTTTAACCTTCTTCTCCTGCCTTTCTCTTCTTGTTAAGAACTGTTGGAACTTGTATATGAATATGAATAGAGCAAATGCAGTTAGTATGAAGATTATAGACTCATTTAGAAAGTTTCCATATCTAATTACAATTACACCGGCATCCTCTGCTGCTTTGAGGGAATCAAAGTTTTGTCTTGTACCAACTGTGAAAAACAGATCCGCAAAATCAATCTTATCTGTGAAAAAGTTGATAGGTGGAAGAAGTACATCTTTAATTAGAGAATCAATTACACTTTTAAAACTAGCACCGATTACAACACCGATTGCAAGTGAAAAAGCATCTCCCTTAACTGCGAAATCTTTAAACTCTTTTATTACTCCTCTTATACCTTTCATGTGTAGAATAGAAAAAATTATATAGATATTGTAATATATTAACATGAAAAGAATAACAGGGTACATAAAGATCACAATAATGCTTGCAGGCCTAACTGCGCTCTTTCTTGGACTTGGATACTACTTCTTAGGAGAAGGAGGGATATACTATGCTCTCATCTTCTCACTTCTCTTTAACCTCGTTGCATATTGGTTTAGTGATAAGCTAGCTCTTCTTGCAAATGGTGCGCAACCACTTTCAAAGGAACAACTTCCATGGTTGTACAGCGAAACGGAGAAACTATGTAAGAAGATGGATATACCAATGCCAAAACTGTATGTTTCAAACCAATCACAACCTAATGCATTTGCAACTGGAAGAAATCCAAAGAATAGTGCAGTGTGTGTAACAGCGGGTCTTGTTAACAGCTTGGAAAAGAATCAGGTTGTTGCTGTAATGGCTCATGAGCTTGCTCACATCAAAAGCTGGGATATCCTCATTGCATCAATGGCAGCAGTAATAGCTGGTTCAATATCAAGTATTGGTAGATTCGCATTCTGGGGTGGTGGAAGAGATAGGGAGGGTGGATCAAATGCCCTCGGACTTATATTTCTAATTCTCTCACCAATTCTTGCAATGATAATTCAGTTTGCTATATCAAGATCAAGAGAGTATGAGGCAGACGCTGTTGCTGCAAAGTACACAGGAAAGCCAAAAGATCTAGCAAGTGCACTAATTGCGATCTCAGACAATGTGAAGAATAATCCGATGGAGATCAATCCTGCATACTCATCCCTATACATTCTTAATCCTCTAAACTCAAAGGGATTCCTAGAGCTTTTCTCAACGCATCCTGCTGTTGAAAAAAGAATTGAGAGGTTGATGGAAGTTTAATCGCATAAAAAAGATTTTCTTGTTCATATCATTTTCTTCAGTTCAAGACTTGTTCATCTGACTTGAACTAAAATAGGTATATGCAAACTAGCAGGTTTAGGGAGATAGTTGATTTCTCTGAAAAATTCTATAAACGCAGAAACAGGATTTATAATAAAAATCTGAAGCTGTATATATACCTCACAAAACAGGGTTGGGATCACATTAGGTATGGGAATAATAATAACAGGAAGAGCAATGATATTCTTAGAAGGATGGCACTACTTAAGTGTGCACTTGAAATTGTTGAGGATGCATCATTTTTTCAGAATATCACTTTTAGAGGTAGTAAGGTTTACTACTGCTTTGAAGCAATCTACCTTACAAAGTTCCTTTCAAAGGTCAGAGTTGTTTTATTATTGGATAAAAGTGAAAACTTGAAGTTTCATTCAGTGATGGATAGGAAAATTGAAAATGGTAGGATGTCTCAAACTTTGCCCTTTTTGAAGAGGGGTTAGTTTCATCAAGAGTGAAAACTCTTTCATCCTACTCATCCATTATACACAAATAAAATATCAAAAACAAAACCTTTATTTCTTGATATAATGAATTAGTAACTTAAACTGCTTTAGTATGGATCTAATCATAACACTGATAATTGGACTACTCGCTGGTGCAATTCTAGTATTTTTAATACTTCGAAAATCTCCTCAAAACAATGAAAAACTAACGGAAGACTTGAAGCTAATGCTTCCTGAGCTCCTTCAAAAGACTCAAGAGCAGCTTGTACTAATGGCAGATCAAAAGTTAGGAGCTGAGAAAAGAGAGATTAAGACAGATATGGAGAATAAAAGGTCGGAGATTGAAAGACTGATTAAGGATATGAAGATGGACCTAAAGGAGAGTAAGCTAAATCTTGAAAATACAGAAAAGGATAGAATATCTAAATTCTCTGAGCTCACAACCGCACTTCAAGAACAGAGGAAACTAACAGACCAACTTCATGTGAGTACTGAACAGCTTCGAAAACTCCTCTCTGACAACCAGTTGAGAGGACAGTTTGGTGAAAAGGTCGCAGAAGATCTTCTTAAGATGGCAGGATTTGTTAAAGGACAAAACTATGAATTTAACAAAGAGCAGAGTGGAAGTGAGACGAGACCTGACTTTTCAATATTTTTGCCAGATGGAACACGAATTAATGTGGACGCAAAGTTTCCGTATAGTAATCTTCAGCAAAGTTTAAAGACTGAGGATAAAGCTGAGAAAGAGAAATATAGAAAACTATTCGAGCAAGATATTAAGCAAAAGATTAAGCAGGTGACAAGCAGAGACTATATCAATCCAGAGGATAAAACTGTTGATTTCGTAATTCTTTTCATACCAAATGAGATGATATTCTCATATATATACGACAAGCTTAATGATGTTTGGCAGGAGGCAATGGAAAAGAAGGTAATATTTGCAGGCCCATTCACCTTCACTGCACTACTTAGAATAATAAAGCAGGCATATGATAATTTCACACTTCAAAGCAATATTGCACAGGTTGTAACTAATGTAAGAATGTTAGAAAAGGAGTTTGTGAAGTTTTCAGATGAATTTGAAAAGGTTGGGGATAGGATTGAATCACTTAACAAGCAGTATGAGAGTGTAAGTAGAACGAGGGTGAACCAGATGACAAAGATAATGGATAAAGTGCAACTTGAAGATGAAAAAGTATCTGAACCTAAATTACTAGATTAATATCATATCCCTTCTGATTGATATATTCCAAGGCTCTTGGGATGAGGTTTTCACATCTTTGTACCCACATATCAATTCCGTCTCCTCTTTGAACCATTCTTTTGTACCAATCTCGTCTTCTAACAATCTCCCTATACCCGGCAATTGATACAATCTGATCATCTGTTATTGCCATATCAGTCAAATTAATACCCATATCTGTTGGAGATCTATACTTTTTCATATGATTTGAATCATTAACTCTCTCAATTAGGCCATTTAGAATGTTGAATGCTTCAATATCTCTGTTGTAGTTCACAGATTGTGTGCCATATGCACTTTGGTGGAGCTGATCGATCATATTGAAGTCACCAATATCAGCAGTTGCTGCCTCATATGCAAGATTCACAGGATGGTTAAGTGGAAGGCTCCAGATTGGGAAAGTCTCATACTTTGCAAAACCAGAATTCTTTCCTTTTTGAAGTTCATGATATATCTGTCCAAGTGCAGTTGAGAGTTTTCCACTATTTGATGCTGCACCAGTTATCACAACTAAATTCTTATTCACAGGAATATACTCATCCTTTCCATATCCATCTTTTGAAAGAGTTATATTTTGATCAAGATAGTTTTCAATTACATATCTAAAGTATGAATTGTATCCAAGTCCTTGAAGCTGTTCTCTGTACTTTTTTGCATGATCTATGTTTGATGAATCAATTAGGTTTATGGATACAACTGGCTTCATACCAAAATCAATATGGAACTGCTGAAGCATCTCAACGGTATTTTCAACATATCCCTTCTCATCTGTGCCCAGCTTCCTGTTTCCTTTAATATCTTTTGCATTTACACAAAATATCAACTGAACATACTGTGAGATGGAGCGCAGGATATCCATCTTAACAGTGCTTTTGAAGCCAGGAAGTACTCTAGAGCCATGTGGATCGTTAAGAAGTTTCCCTCCAATCTCTAAGTATAGTCGGCCACTTGAGAAGTTTGATACTCTTTCAAGTATCTTGTTTCGTTGAAGGACCTCATACTTTACGTTGTCAAAGCCAGATTTTGTATACTCAATTGTGTCAAAGCTATTCATATATTTAATAGTACAGAAAAAGAGCCACCGTGTAAAAGGGTGGCTCTAATCCAAAAGAAATAGAAACTACTTCTTACTTGGTTCTGCCCAAGCAATATATCCAGGAATTATGAAATTGAGAGCAGGAACAAGAATTAGTAACCCAATATAATTGGGGAATCCTCTTTTCTCTGCAATCTTCATGTATAGGTAAACGGCATATCCAACATTTACCAATGGTACTAACCATAAAAGCATACTCCATGCACTTAAGCCTGCCATTTTACACATTAGATACAAATTTAATAATGGAACCCAAGCAAACCAAAGATTCTCTGACTTGAGCTTCTTAGCTGTAATATAAAGAGTTAGGGAGATATAGATATATGAAACAAGTGAGATTGCACCAAAGATTGCGAGCCAGACGCCCCCAAATAGAAGTGCAAGACCTGCAGCTGCGGCTGCTTCTTCATCGGTTAAGTCTGAAGTTGTACTGTAAATATCATCGTAATCATATTCAGTACTGAAGCTGTCCCAATCGTAATCATACTCAATCTGAGCAAGCGCTGGGGCTGGCATAAGAAGGTTTAGAGAAATTGCTAAACCTGCTACTACCGAAAGTATCTTTTTTAGCATGAAAATATTAAATAAAGTTAATATATGATTATTCTCCAAACAGATATTTTTTGCAATATGGAAATACTCCTTTAATTATGATACTTTTAAAGATATGGGAAAACTGCTTAAGAGTTCTGAATACATAATTATTGCCGGAAAAAATAGAATATTGATTAGTGCTCCTCACACATATGGGCACTTAAGGAGAAATGTTGAAGGTGTGTATCGTGTATCTGAAGAAGAGATTGAAGATATTCTTAAAACAATTTGTGAAGCAGTAAAATGCTTTGGGATATATAGTGCTAAATCGCTTGAATATGATCCAAACTACAGTGGGATTGAGGAAAATGAGTATAAGAAAGAGGTAGAAAAGATTGTAAAACAGAGAAAGATAACCCATTTTATAGACCTACACGGACTAGATCCAAAAAGTGAGTATGATTTTGCAATATTCCACACAAGAAAATATTCAAGATCATCAAAATTTGCAAGAGAGATCTCTGAAAAGATACAGAAGGGTTTGTTGAAGGATAGTTCGATAATACATTTCAATTTTGCAGATGGTGATGGCGAGACACTCTCACAATTTGTTTCAAAGAGATTGAAAATACCTGCAATTCAGATTGAGATAGCTAAATATATTAGAGAGGATAAGCGTTTAAGTGATTCTCTGATTGACAATCTATCCTCATTTTTAATTACCCTTTCATGAGGTGTACATGGTATACATTTGACTATATATCCTTCCTCTGATACTCTGAATATATTAAGTTAAATATATTCACAAATGTCTCCTAAAGTAGTAAAGAAAGCTCCAGTTCAAGGGCCAGATGCAACATCTAGTGCAAAATCTAAATCAATTGAACTCGCGATCTCACAGATTGAAAAACAGTTCGGACAAGGTTCAATTATGAAACTTGGAAGTAGAAAGAAGATCGATATTGATGTCATACCAACTGGTGCATACTCACTTGATCTAGCACTTGGAATCGGGGGTATACCAAGAGGAAGAATTATTGAGATATATGGTCCAGAGTCTTCAGGCAAGACAACTCTTGCTATGCATATACTTGCAGAAGCTCAAAAACTTGGTGAGACCGTTGCCTTCATTGATGCAGAGCATGCATTTGATCCGATATATGGTAAAGCAATTGGAATTAATATTGATGAGATGTTCATATCTCAACCTGATTTTGGAGAGCAAGGTTTAGAGATTCTTGAAACACTTGTTAGAAGTTCAGGATTTGGAGTGATTGTAATTGACTCTGTTGCCGCACTAACACCAAGAGCTGAGATTGAGGGAGATATGGGAGACAGTCATATGGGTCTTCAAGCAAGATTGATGTCGCAAGCCCTAAGAAAGGTGACAGGTATTGCGAATAAAACAGGCACAACAGTGATATTTTTAAACCAGCTTAGAATGAAGATCGGTGTGATGTTTGGTAATCCAGAGACAACAACAGGTGGTAACGCACTCAAATTCTATGCTTCAATTCGTATGGATATTAGACAGAAAGAAAAGATTATGGACGGTGATCAAGTTGTTGGACATATTAGAGTTGTAAAGGTTGTTAAAAACAAGCTTGCCCCTCCATTTAGAGAAGCTACATTTAGCATTATGTACCCAACTGGAATTGATAAGATGAGCAGTCTTCTAGACGCCGCAGTAACTCGTGGAGTAATTGAGAAAAGTGGTGCATGGTTTAAGATGGGGGACGTGCAGATTGCACAGGGTAGAGAATCAGCAATAGCGGAATTGAAAAATAATAAAGAGTTAGCTCTAAAGATTGAAAAAGCTGTTAGAGCAAGTATAAGGTAGTGAGCAAAATTACAGAGATACAACCTCAGAAGAAGAATCCAAATAGATACAATATCTTTGTAGATGATTCATTCTTCTGCGGAGTATCAACATTAGCAATTGCAAAATATCAACTATACAAAGGAAAGGAGATCGAAAATGATCAACTTCAAAAGATCTCAAAAAATGAGATATATTTAAGATTTTTAGATAGAGCCACAACATATATCGCAAGAGCTGTAAAAAGTGAGAAAGATGTAAGGACATATCTAAAACAACTGATATTCAAGAAAAAAGGTAAATGGTTTGAGGAGGGTATCGATCTAGATTTTGATAAACTGATTGAAAAGGTAGTCACACAACTTAAAAAGTACAAATTCATTGATGATGAGAGATATGCGAAGCTTTTTGTAGAGAGTAGGGTGAGAAGCAGACCAAGATCTAAATCAGTCCTTAGATCAGAACTTCTAAGCAAGGGAATTGATAGAGATACTGTTAAATCTGTCTTAGAAAGTGAACTAACAGACGACTCTCAACTAATTCTCTCCGTATACTCAAAAAGATTCAAAGAAGCTGAATTTGCACTAACAGACAGAAAGAAAGTGGACTTTCTAAGGCGAAAAGGCTTTAATTGGGATGAGATTTCTAAGTTAGAAAAAAGACTAAAAGATGACACGCAAGAGTAGTAGTAATTGGAGATTTTTTTCAGATGATATAGATCAAAAAGAGATCTCTAAATATAAAGGAATAAGAGAGAATATCTCTAGAATATTAAATTCAAGATAGATTAAACCAGATCAGGTTAAAAGCTTCATTAATCCATCACTTTCCGATATATATCCAAGCTCAAAGCTCTTCAATTCTAAAAAAGCAGCAAAAGAGATAATAGATGCAGTTAAAGATGGAAAGAAGATATATATACATGGAGATTTTGATGTTGATGGAGTCTGTGCAAGTGCAATTCTTTGGCAGTTCATATACTTTGAACTCTCAGAATTTCTAAAAGTATCTCCAAATTGCTTGCCATATATACCAAGCCGGGTAGATGAGGGATATGGACTTTCACCATCATCATTTGAAAAGATGATTGAAGACGGTGCACAGATGATTGTAACAGTAGATTGTGGAATTCGAGACAGGGAGATAATTGAGAAATATATTAAAGAAAAAAAGATTGAGGTAATTGTAACAGACCATCATCAACCACCAGCTGATATTGAATCTGCAAAATATACAATTGTCCACCAGATGTACCCTAAAAAAGAGTACCCATTTGAAAAGATATGTGGAAGTGCAGTTGGATTTCTTCTTGTACAAGAAATTAGAAAGCAGGTCGATATGGATGATGAGATATCTGTTAATACCCCAGGTCTTGATCTAGTTGGTCTTGCAACAGTTGCAGATATGATGCCACTTATTGATATAAACCGGGTATTTGTGAACTTCTCAATTGAACAGATGAAAAAAGGAGAAAGAAGTGGATTGAAGGCTCTCACAGAACTTGGAGGCATTGAACTTGAAAATCTAGAAAGCCATCATTTTGGATATGTCATCGGACCAAGAATTAATGCAGCTGGTCGAATTGGAAATGCAATGGATGCCCTTAAACTACTTGTTTCTAAAGATGAAAAAACAATTAAAAAGCTCTCATCAGATCTAAACAATCTAAATTTCAAAAGACAGGAAAACACCTCGGTTGCAATTGAAAAAGCACAGGAACTCGCTACACACCAGCTTGAGGATATGATTCTTTTTGTGCACTCAAGCGATTGGCATGAGGGAATCATCGGACTAATTGCCGGAAAACTTCTAGAACAATATTCAAAACCAACTGTTGTATTAACATCGATTAATGGTGAGATTAAGGGTTCTGCTAGAAGCTTCTCAGCCTTTAATATAACAGATGCGCTTGAGAATGTATCAGATCATCTTGAAAAGTATGGAGGTCATGCGCAAGCTGCAGGCTTCACGGTTAAAGAGAAAGAGATGGAAAGATTTGAAAAAGCACTTAAGAAGTTTGCAAATGAGAGAATAACTCCAGATCTTTTAATTAAACAGACAGAGATTGATTTAAAATTAAATATCTCAGATATCTCCGAAGAACTATACAACGAAATTGAAACATTAAAGCCATTTGGATATGGCAATTCAAAACCCCTAATTGCACTTGAAAGTATGAATGTGGTGGACAGGCAGGTGATGAGTTCAGGAAGACATATGAAGTTAGTACTTGAGAAGGAAGGAGGGAGAATAACAGCAATACTTTTCAACTGTGAAGATGATATTGGGCAGATAATGGTGGGTGATGAGATATCAGTTGTTGGTACAGTTGAAGAGAATAGATGGAATGGAAGTGTAGAGATACAGATCAATGTTAGGGAGTGGAAAT
>CAYQNB010000005.1:10116-18953 GCA_964418805.1 uncultured Candidatus Saccharibacteria bacterium
GAGAATAGATGGAATGGAAGTGTAGAGATACAGATCAATGTTAGGGAGTGGAAATCATCTTGAGAAGAACCAATTCCTGTGATATCATCTGATTACAGTGACCAAGAGATAGTGAGAACTTGGAAGTAGAAGTGACATTTTAAAAACAGATATACTCAAAGTGTTCAACGAAAGTTGGAAACTGGGGTGGCACCACGGTTAATAATCGTCCCCTTTCTCTTGGGGATTTTTCTTTTTTCCCCTTTCAAAAATACTTAACATCTAATATATTAATAATATGGAAAGAATATATACAAGCGAATGCGCAACAAAGATTGGGGAAAGTGTAATGCTTTCTGGATGGCTAGAAACCGTTAGAGATCATGGAAAGGTCATATTTCTCATGCTAAGAGATAGGAGATCTGTAATACAGTGTGTATCAGTTGGAAAAGGAAGTGAACTAAACCAAGGAGATGTTGTACAGATAGTTGGAAAGGTGAAAGAA
The DNA here is from genome assembly GCA_964418805.1 of uncultured Candidatus Saccharibacteria bacterium. GTDB lineage: Bacteria > Patescibacteriota > Dojkabacteria > SC72 > SC72 > CAYQNB01. Next base: position 10,601 of record CAYQNB010000005.1, read on the forward strand.
AGACCAGAGAATATGAGAAACAGTAATATTGATACAGGATCAGTTGAAATTGAGGTTGAAAGCTATGAAATACTTAACAAGTCAAAAGAGTTACCAATACCAATAAATGGAGATGGAAAAGATGTAAATGAAGAGATGAGATTGAAGTACAGATATGTTGATATGAGAAGAGAGAGAATGAGAAAGATAATGAAACTACGCTCAGACTATGTAAAAGCACTAAGAAATCAGCTAGACAAGTATGATTTTCTTGAAGTTGAAACACCAATCCTAACAAAATCAACAAAAGAGGGATCAAGAGACTTCATTGTTCCATCAAGACACCACCCAGGAAAGTTCTACGCTCTCCCACAGAGCCCTCAGCAGTACAAACAGCTACTCATGACTGCAGGAGTGGAGAGATACTTCCAGTTTGCTAGATGTATTCGTGATGAGGACCTAAGAGCCGACAGAGGGTATGAGCATACACAGCTGGATATGGAGTTAAGCTTCATGAGCCAAGAGCAGATTATGCAGATGATTGAAACGATAATAAAGGGGGCTGTAAAAGAGGTTGGTGGAAAACTTAAGGATGAAGTCTTCCCAGTGATTGAATATAAGGATGCAATTGAAAAATATGGAGATGATAAGTTTGATCTAAGAACTGCTCAGGAAAAAGAAGATGGAGTATTGGCATTTGCATGGGTAACAAAATTCCCATTCTTTAAAAAGACTGCAGATGCAGATGAAGCAGAGAAAGAGGATAGTAAGAGTGAATGGGTATTCACACATAACCCATTTAGTATGCCAATACCAGAACATCTAGAATGGCATATGAAAGGTGAGAATATAGGTGAGATAATGACTTCGCAGTACGACCTTGTATGTAATGGATATGAAGTTGGGGGCGGAAGTGTAAGAGCACACAGACCTGAGATTCTAAGGCAGACATATAAGATAATGGGATATACAGATGTGCAAGTTGAAGAGGGAGTAGGACATATGCTTGAAGCATTTGAACTCGGAACACCTCCACACGGTGGAATTGGTCTTGGACTAGATAGACATGTAATGCTTCTTGCAAATGAAACCTCGCTTAAAGAAACAGTTGCATTCCCAATGACATCATCTGGAAAGACTGCTGTAATGGAAGGACCATCAACACTTTCAAGTGATCAGCTAAATGATGTACATATTAGTAGTAATGATAAGGGAACGGAGACTGTTGAGAAGATTAGAGCACTTCTAGATGCAGAGGGTGTTGAATATAAATATATGGAGCATGCAGAGGTTAGAACATCAGAACAGGCAGCAGAAATTAGAGGAACTCAGATATCAGACGGTGCAAAAGCAATGGTTCTCAAATCAAAAGAATATATGAACAAGTTTGTAATGGTTGTAATACCAGCGGATAAGATGCTAGATCTTGAGAAGGTTAATGCAAATCTCTCAGAAGAATTTGAGATTGCAAATGGAAAAGAGATTGAGAAGCTAACAGGTATTCAAATGGGAGGAGTACCACCTTTTGGAAGAATCTTGGGTATTGAGGTATATTTTGATGCAATGATGTATGAAAAGAGTACAAGTGCCTTTAACTGCGGAAGAAAAGATGCTTCCATAGTGATGAAAACAGTTGACCTAATTAAATATGCCCAACCAAAAAAAGGATCTGAGAAGTTTGATTTTATACAATAATACTCTGAGGATATTACTATCCATTGTTGTAGTATCTGTAAGTATCATTCTCATATATTCAAGATATATGAGTTCTGTTGAGAAGCTTGCGTATGTTGAACTTGAAGGAGTAGATGTAACAACAGAACTTAATGAATTTGAGCAGATTCGAAAGCCATACCCGCACCTAATAGCTAAGGAGAATCTAAGCTGGAGTGATATTGATGCGCAGTCACTTCTGGTATTCAACCCTAATGGAAACCAGATTCTTTTTCAAAGAGAGAGCACTAAGCAAAGACCGATTGCCAGCATTACCAAACTAATGACAGCACTTGTTGCACTTGATGTTTATGAACTTACCCAAGAGATAACTGTGACAAAGACAATTGAAAGAATGGATCTTCCCCTTGGACTAAGAGTTGGGGATAGTATTAAAGTTGTGGATCTTTTAAGAGCGATGCTTATTGGTTCAAAAAATGACGCTGGGTATGTTCTTGCAAATGAATATAGTGGTGGATTTGATGCATACATCCTGCTAATGAACCAAAAAGCAGAAGAGCTTGGAATGTTAGACACCCATTTTTCAAACCCAACAGGTTTTTCAGACTTTGATAATTTCTCAACTGCAAAAGATGTAATGATACTTGCAAATGTAGCTTTAGCAGATGAGAACATTAGAAAGATTGTAGATGATAAGAGTGCAAATATTACATTTAGCAGAGCAGGAATTAAAAACAGTGTGAGTGTGTATACAACAAATGACGTGTTAAATAGGGTCGGGAGTGCAAAGGGATTAAAAACCGGGTTCACCTTTAGATCTGGTCCATCAATAGTTGTGTATTTTGATAATAAGGGAGAGGTTGATGTTGTCGCAATACTTCTTAATTCATCAGATAGGTTTGGAGAATCTGTACAGATTAATAGTAAGGTACTTAATCAATATCTGTACTAACTATTAAAACAGAACACCTCTCTCAACTGGAGCATCTTCCAGTATCACCTTATCCCCAACTGAATCATAATCAATTGCAGGGATGTAGTAGTGAAACAGACCAACAACACCTGTATCAAGAGTTGCTTCACCTGAGATTATGTAGACAGGTTGTAGGAACTTCTGCTCTGTCGCTGATTCATAATACCCAAGATTGATTGTATAGATTGTGAACTTGGTAACTCTTCTTGGAGTGTATGGTACAACATCATCACCGTTCTTCTCATTTAGATATACAAGGCTTCCCTGTCCGTTTTGTACCATCTGTAGTGCACTTGAAGGAGGTATGAGCTGGTATGTACCACATGGCATACTCTCAAGTGGCCAGTATGTAAATGACACTGTGTATACATTCAAGTTCGCATTGTCCCCACTTTTCTCCATCCTTTTATTCTGTGGTCCAACATATACAGAGATATTTGGCTTATTTGGATTCTCAAAGGTCACAACTGTATTGAAGTTAAATATATCGATTCTACCGTTATCAGTTAGTATTGATTCAGTTACTGCTTGTAGCTGCTTTGCTTCAAGAGTCTCTTTCATATTCTGTGCCCCTGTTATGTCTGAGCGAATTGAGATGATTGGTTTCTCTCGATAAAAATCAACTCTAACAAGTTCAGCCTCAGCTTTTGATCTTGCTTGTGAAAATGAACCGTCTGGTGCAATATTTATGTTAACAGTCTGAATCTGTGCAAAGTAGTCTTCGAAAAGAATCCCTTTCCCTCTAAGATATGAGGTTGCAAGCGCCTTAGCCTCACTATCCGATGGCAGATTTGCAGTTGTATCAATCGAGCTTGGTTTTGTGAAATCCGTTGTCATTGTGAAGTTAAGAGTTCTTGCATTAACAACAAGGGTTCTAAACGTTGCTGGGTCATACCACATATACTCTGCACTCCCTCTTCTTTGTAGCTTGTCTGGATCAAATCCCATCTTGCTTGCAAGTATCTTTGCCTCAGACTGAGAATTTAGTGACTGACCGAGATTATTAAACTTATGCACATTAATAACTCTTGGAAGTGAGTCAACCTTTCCTGTTTCTGTTTCAAGTTGGAATACTCTGTCTGAGCCTTCTGCAAGCTGAAGAGTTGGTATTGTTAATTTTTCTGTTGTAAATTCACTTCCTAAATCAGTACATGCAAAGTTCGGTTTGAGATATTCTGGTGGTGCTTCCTGCTGTTGAATATTTAAAACAACAATTACAAATACAACAAAAAGTGCAATGCCAAACAGCGCTAATACCCCAAATCTTCTAGTCCAATATGATGCTTCAGTTAATGTCATGATATAATCTTAACAATTGTACATTTAATGAGCAACAGTATGGCAAAAGAATTTAGAGTACGTGCAGCACCAAGCCCAACGGGTAAGGTACATATAGGAACAATTCGTGCATATCTTCCAAATTTTCTTCTTGCAAGAAAGTATGGTGGAAAGAATATTCTTCGAATTGAGGATACGGATCAGAAAAGACTTGTTGAAAATGGCGTAGAGGCAATGATCGAAGCATATCAAGAGGTTGGTATTGAGTTTGATGAGGGTCCAGGAAAACTTGGAGGTGAGTACGGCTCATACATCCAGTCCGAAAGACTTTCAATATATCTAGAGCATATTCAGAAATTAGTTGATGATGGAAATGCATACCACTGTTTCTGTACACAGGAAAGACTTGAGAAACTTAGAGACTCACAAAGAAAGAACAAGCAGAAACCTATGTACGATGGACATTGCAGAGATTTGGAAAAAAGTGAGGTTGAAAAGAGATTGGAAAGTGGTGAGAAGTCTGTTGTTAGGATGAAGTTTCCAAAAGATGGTGTAACGGTATGTAAGGATACGATCTTTGGAACTGTTAAGTTTGAGAATAGTGATATTGAAGATCAGATACTTCTTAAGTCAGATGGATTCCCAACATATCATGTTGCTGTTGTCGTTGATGATCATCTAATGAAGATCTCCCATGTAATTAGAGGAGTTGATTGGCTTCCAAGCTTTCCAAAGCATATTAAACTGTATGAATATTTTGGTTGGGAGCTTCCAGAGTTTGCACATCTTCCTCTGATTCTAAATCCAGATGGGAGAAAGAAGTTGAGCAAGAGACATGGTGCATTTCCAGTCAGTCAGATCTTAAGAAAAGGATATATTAAAGAGGCAATACTAAACTATGCAATTCTTTGTGGTTGGGCTCCAAAGCAGGAGGATGCACATCAGGATGAGATATATACAGTTCCGGAACTAATAGATCTTTTTGAACTAGAGAGAGTGCATAAGACTGCTGCAAGATATGATCAGCAAAAATTCGACTATATCAATGCAAAGCATCTAAGAAGACTTTCTCTTGACCAGTTAAGTGAAAGAGTTCTAGATTGGGCACAAAGGTATGTACTTGGGACATTTCAAAGTGATTCATATACAGAGCTAACAGATTGGGAGATTGAGTTGAAAGAGATTGTCTCTAAGTATCTCCCACTATGGCAAAAGGATATTGAGTATTTCAAAAAAGCACTTGCCCTTGAACATGAGAGAATTACAGTTCTTTCAGATATACCAAGTGCACTTAACTTCTTCTACGACGAAAAACTAACATGGAGTAATGATGATTGGAATACTAAAAATCACAACAAAAAGGAACTTGCAGATGCACTTGAAGCAATACTTCCAAAACTAGACGAGATATTTAAAGATGGTGATTTTAATCACGAAAAATGGGAAGAGGTTGTCAGAGGATATGCGCAAGAACTTGATTGGAAAGCAGGGGATATGTTTCTTGCAATTAGGTCTGCAACAACTGGAAGACTTCAGAGTCCTCCACTTCTAGAGAGTTTTGAGATATTAGGATGGAAGAGAGTGCACCAGTCTATACTTGATGCAATCTCTTGGCTTAGAAGCTAGTTTAGATTAATCTCCAAATACTATACTTTCTAGTACCTTGTTATATATCACCAGATTTGTCGCATATGTTGAGCTATCCGATTCCATTGCAAGTGTGTATAGCTGACCATCGATATCGATTGCCGATATTATGGCTTTAAGGTTGCCTGAGGAAACCATATTCTCCTGCGTTACCCCTGTTATTCTTGTCCATGTTAAACAGTTAACAACAACCTCTGTCTGATCATATTCATCAAGTTGGGATTCCATATCAGTTATATAGCTAGCAAGTGTTCCTGGTTTAGCATAGAAGGTGATTAGTCCTGCATATTCACTTGCTGTTGGTACTGGATTCTTATCCAATCCAATTAGTCTTGCGGAGTCAAAATATCTATAGTACCAAGTGTCTGGCATTCCAATTTTATAATCATATGTTGGATTCTCCTGGTATATGTATCCAGCAGGTAGTGTTGCAACATCAGAGCAGATATCTGCATCCTCTTCTACTACAACTTCTTCCTCTTCCTCAATCTCTTCTGCATCTAGATCTGTATCTGTTTGATCAATACTATCAACAACCACACTATCATCTCCACTTTCAGTATCACTTTCTTTTCCAGCATTCATACTAAATGCAAAGTATGCAAGAGCTATTAATACAAGTGAAATGAGAAGGTACATTAATCCTTTGTTTTTCATATTAAAATTTTCAAATTTAATATTTAAACAGTACATTAATATCTATTTTAGTGCAATATCGTTTAATACTGATTGGAAGTACACTATGGGGTATAATTGCAGTTTTGCGGCTGTAGTCTAGTTGGTAGGGCAGGGAGCTTCTAACTCTTTGGCACGGGTTCGAGTCCCGTCGGCCGCTCTAAAGGGGTGCACAACAAATTTTCTGGACTTAGTCCATGTTGTGCATCTCCCTTCTCTTTTTAATATCTTCAATGTTTTGTATAATGCGTGAGTATTGCGGGATCGTCTAATGGTAGGACGACTGCCTCTGAAGCAGTTAATCCTGGTTCGAGCCCAGGTCCCGCATCCAATTTAAATAAACAGTTCTCTAACTGTTATGCAAAAAAACAATATCCCAAATACAACCCTTGAATTAAAAGATATATCTGAAAAGATTGTAAAGTATTGTATTGAAAACGATTTGAAGTTCATATACATATCTGGAAATGGTGGGTCGGGTAAGACTGAGTTGGGTAAGATGCTTTTTGATCTTGTTAACACACATGGGAACGCAAATCTCATTAATACTGACGACTTTCTAGTTAATACAACACTTCGAAATTCAGCAAATGCATTATGGAATGATATTGAAGGTGTTGAGAAAAGTGGTAGATATACCTCATCACACCCAGATTCATACTATTTACCAAGTCTGAAAGCAATTATATTCAACATTAAGAACGGAAATGATTACTACCACCTCCCAAGAAAAGCAGTTTCAACAAGTGAGGCTGTTTTAATGCATGATGATGCTAAGATAACTATTGTTGAAGGAGTTGGGAGTGCATTTTTAGGTATAGATGATGAAGAGAGCTTGAGGATATATATGAAATGTACTGGGGAGGTTGAAGTGAGTAGGAGAGTTGGAAGAGGGTTGTATAGTAATGAGAAGAGTGAAGAGGATGTTTTAAAGAACTTTGAAGATAGAGATAGTCAATTTAGAGCCTTTGTTGAACCTCTAATGGATAAATTTGGTTTGGTGATTGAAAGTAATGAGGACTATTCTCTAAGTATCATTAAAGATTCATATAATTTAGTTAGATAGATATGCAAAAGATCGAAAAACTATTAAAGTTCACAGAATTTTGTAATAAGTTCTCTCAAACTCAAAGACAGATTCTGGCAGTTGGAGAAGATAGAAATGAGAATGACGCAGAACATAGTTTTCAAGTTGCCCTTACTTGTTGGTATTTGATTTCTGAATATAAATTAGAGCTGAATTTGGAGCTTGTATTGAAGTATGCAATCGTACATGACCTGCCAGAAGCAATAACTGGTGACTACTATTTTGAGATTGATAAGAAAGAAAAGATAGAGAAGGAGAATGCTGAGGTAATTGCAATTGATAAGATATCAAAGATGTTTCCGGGTTTTCCTGAGTTAAAGAAGCTACTCACAGACTACAATAATAAAGCAGATAAAGAAGCAAGATTTGTAAATGCAACTGAAAAACTGATTCCTGTGATCAATATATATTTGGATAAAGGTAGAACATGGAAGCAAGAAGGTATGTCTTGGGATATATTAGTACCTAACAAGGATAAGAAGATTCCAATATCTGAACTGCCATCAGAGTTATGGGAAGAGTTTAAACCACTAATTGAGAAATCTGGTTTGTTGCCAAAATCAACAAAGAAAAATACTAAATAATGCAAATAGACCATTCAAAATATTGGAAATGGAAAGATAAGGAATATCGATTTGATGTTTTTAACTCTACAGATATCAGTAGATTAGAAAATGTTAAGCAGGTATATGCAGTTGTACTTAGCAAAGATGGTGAGCAGATATTAATAGTGCGTGGAAAGAATGGACTTTGGATGTTACCCGGTGGTGGAATCGAGAAAGGTGAATCAAATCTTGAAACACTTGTTAGAGAGGTTAAAGAGGAGACTAATCGTGATATTGATATCAATACTGTATCTCCCCTATATTTTCAAAAAGTGTATATAAAGAATGGTTTAGGAGAGTGGGAGTTCCAAAGTTGTGATGTTAAATATTCTTGCGTTGTAAAAAATGACAGTCAATTTGTCTCGGATCCAGATGATGGAGATATTGTTGAAGTAATCTGGGTTAATATTTCAGATTTAGGTAATTATATTGAAT
>CAYQNB010000006.1:0-18659 GCA_964418805.1 uncultured Candidatus Saccharibacteria bacterium
CAGTGGCCTATCTCACGACATCATTTCAAAGTTTTAATATCAACAGTTCCAATACTTCTTCTTCTGGTTTGTGTATCTCTTCCTTTTGTTCCATTTAATGCTCAGATTCTTCTCTCACATCTTGCAATTTCAATTGCACTCACATCAACTGTTAACCACCTCATATTTCGAAGAATTATTAGGGAGCGATGAAGCCCATCATTGTAATTGCAGGTCAAACATCATCAGGAAAATCCAAATTAGCTTTGGAGCTAGCGAAAAAGATTAACGGGTATATCATTAATGGTGATTCAAGGCAGATATATACGCAATTAAAGATTGGCACTTCACAGCCTGTTGCTGACAAGGTTGTAAGGGATGGTCATTGGGAGATTGATGGCATTTCACATCATCTCTACGGTTTTATTGATATTGAGGATCAGTACAATATCTTTAAATATCAGAAGGATGTTAAGAGAGTTTTAGAAAGCGAGGATACAGAAAAAGTTCCAATTCTTATTGGTGGTACCGGGTTATACATCGACTCCGTTATCTTCAACTACGATCTTAACAAAAAGGCAAAGGGAGAGCCTCTAAATCATATATATTTTGTTTTAGATGTTGAGAAGGAGATTATTAACGAGAGGATTAAGGAGAGTGTTGAGTGGATGTTTAAAAATGGTCTTCTAGAAGAGAATGAAGAGCTTTGGGAAAAATATTCAGGTTATGATCTAAAGGCTCTTAAATCAATTGGGTATTATGAATTTAAAGAGTTTTTTGAAAAGAAGATTACTATAGATGATGTTAAAGAGAATATTATTATTCATACAAGACAGTATGCAAAAAGACAGAGGACATGGTTTAGGAGAAACAAGGAGGTTGTTAAGATTAAGAGTATTAGAGAAGTTGTTTCTCACTTAAAGCTTTATACACTATATGATTAATTGCAGCAGCCGTCTCTTCCCATATTAAAGGTTCGTCATTAGGATTTACATCGGTTCGAATAAAACCATCCTCCTTATTATAAGTCGTCCATCTGCCATTCCCTTTATAAGTCCGATCTAATGAATAGTTTGAACCTTGCAGTTTGCTAAATACATATTGTATTTTCAACCTTTGATTATCATCAACTTCAAGTAGTGTCTCAAACAGTGGAACCGCACTCTCTGAATTCCCAGTTTTTTGCCAATAATAAGTTCTCGGAATAATCTTAGTGCCCCTTGGAAACGGGGAAATAAATCTAAAATCTTTGCCTGCAAAATTACCTGGTGGTGTTATACTCAAAGTTGCACCACGGCTTACGTAGGAATAATACTCAACTTCTGAAGACTCCCCACTGTCAACTACGTCAGGATTAGCCCACAGTCTGGCGAGATCCCTCATGATTTCCTTTTTAGCTTTTGCAATCCTAATCTCATTAGTATTTTCTGTTTCAGCTCTCATTTCATTAATGGCATTCATGGCATATGCGATCGCCTCAAATTGCATATCTGCATCACCTAAGAATTCAATAAGGGTCTCTGGGCTAATTCGACTAATATGGCCTGGGCTAAAATAATTAGTCGCCACAATACCCTCATTAGTGAACATAAGCGAGACAGATACGCCATTTCTTCTGATATACATCTCTGTACCAGCTGGAAATCTATCCCAAAACTTTCCAGAATTTAGGCGTTCGATGTATGTCTCATCATTTTGTGCGTTTCTTCCTTTAGGGATATTCAACAATAGTTCGGCAGAACTATCTCCAGATACTCTTGGTACAAGGCTAGTTATGCAGAGGCTCTCATCGGGAGAACTTAAATCTTGCATCTTCCAAGATCCCTGAAGAGGTTCCAAAGTTTCAAAGAAATCTTCTGCAAGTTCTGCCATCTCGAGACTCACTTGTTTCTGGGCATCAATTACTTTATTTCGATCCATACCTCTGCATCAGAATTTAATGTCCTATAATACCACAGAGTGGGTCATTTTTAAAAGCCTAGAACCTATGTAATATCTCTAGTATTTCATTCTCATTTCTCACAATACACAACTGACCACTATCAAATACAATATCTTTAATATTTAAAACCTTATTCACATTTCTAACATCCTGATTTAGATTCTTAAACTCCTGCTCTGTTAGATCCTTGCTAATTCTCCCAATCTTTAAATTTGGTATGAACTGATTAAAATCATCAATATGAAGCTCATTTCTAATTTTGAAAACTAAATCTCTTAGTTCATCACCACCCTTTGAGATTGAAAGATATATCAACTCCTTATACTTTCTAGATATACCAAGATTTGCTTTTTCAAGTTGTATTGTGAATGGTGAGATGGATATCTTTTTTAATCTCTGCTTTAGAAAGAATAGTTTGATTGGATTAAGATCGTTACCTAGAAAGAATACATTAACATGGAAAGATTCAGGCTTGCTCCACCTAACATCAATACTCTGATCTTTAAAAACTCTACCTAACTCACCAACTACTTTCCTGACTTTGAAATTTGTTTTCTGATCAGGAAAGTATGCTAGGAAGTATTGCATATTACTTCTTCTCTATCTTATCTACACCCATATATGGTCTTAGAACCTCAGGGACTGTTAGAGAACCATCAGCATTCTGATATGTTTCTAGAAGTGCAACCATTAGTCTGCTTGTTGCAAGACCGGATGCATTTAACATATGAACATATTCTGCCTTTGTATTCTCTGATGGCTTATACTTAACATTTCCTCTTCTTGCTTGATATTCTTTTACATTAGATACTGAGCTAACCTCGTAGTATGTTTGGAGATATGGAAGATATACCTCAACATCAAATGTCTTTACAGCTCCGGCACTACAATCACCTGCTGCAAGCTTTGAAGTTCTAAAGTGTAGTCCCAATCCTTTAACAAGTCTCTCTGCTTTTCCAACTAATTCTTCAAGTGCTGCATCTGATTGAGCTGGTGTTGTATACATGAACATCTCAACCTTGTTAAACTGGTGCATCCTCATTAGTCCTCTCTCATTTGCTCTGTAGCTTCCTGCTTCTCTTCTGTAGCAAGGGGTATATGCAAAGAGTTTGATTGGTAGTTCTTCCTCTTTTAGAATCTCATCTCTATATATATTTGCAAGTGCTGTTTCTGCAGTTGGAAGAAGCATATTTCCATCTTGTACCCAATATACATCTTCTCTAAACTTTGGAAGTTGTCCTGCTCCATATCCTGACTGTTCTGTTAGGAGGTGTGGTGGAAGTATCATCCTATATCCATCTTTAACATGTTCTTCAATGAAGTAGTTGAGAAGTGCCCACTCTAGTCTTGCTCCCATATCTGTATACATTGCAAAGCCGGTTCCACCTAGCTTTGTTGCTCTCTCCATGTCAATCAGTGAAAGGTTCTGTGCAATATCAAGATGGTCTTTAATCTCAAAATCAAATACAGGTTTTTCACCATCAACCTTAACAACCTCATTTGATTCCTTCTCACCTGCTGGGACATCTTCGTCTGGTATGTTTGGAAGTGCCTCAACCATTGTCTTAAGTGCTTCTTCAGCCTCTCGTAACTTCTCTTCAGCAACTTTAACATCCTCTGACTTATTCTTAAGAAGTGCAATTAGTTCTTTGAAGTCCTTGCTTCCTTTCTCTGTTGCAGACATTCTGTCATTGTATGCTTTCTGCTCACTTCGCAACTTTTCATATTCACCAAGAAGTGTCTTTCTGACATTGTATAAAGTTACAATCTCATCGAGGTTTAGATCCTCTTTTTTCATTCTCTTAAGAAGTCCTTTTTCGACTTCTCCTCTATTTTCTATAATTATTTTTACATCTATCATGATTTTCTAATATTAACTTAGTTTAGGGAAAATTGGAATATATCGATTTTGTTTAATGTTTAAATGGTCTGATTAGTTCAGACCTGAAGATGTTAGAGATTGTGTTACTAAGTATTTAAACATTGATTGATTATATATTATTGTATACAATTATTAAATAGTTTTGGAATTAATATAATTGAAGATATAAAATGGGAGAAGATGGATTGCAACAGGATCAACAAAATAATTCAGATGTAATAAAGCCACAGGATGCCAAAGTAGCGCCGGGAGGGCAAGTAAACAAGGGCGAAAGAAGTGAAGATTTAGACACCCGAAAAGCTCAGCTGAGAATGATTTTCGATGGAACGATTGAAGAAAAGCTCAAGGTCGCTGGTGCGGATACACAAACAGCGAATCAGTGGGATAGTTATTTTAATTCTCTTCTATCGCCAGATGCTGAAGCGGATCAAAAACTACTTAACTTGATAAATAGTTACAGAACTCTTGCCGGAGAAGATCAGGAAACCACAAGGCAACTGAAAATCACAACTCCGGACACACTTGAGCAAACGCAATTTCTTACACCTGCTATGAATAATGAAAGCGCAAAAGGGAAGCGTATAGACCCCAATATAATTAGGAATGCAGTCAACGGAGTCGCAAAAAAAATGATAAGTAGAGGAGAAACATTAAAGGTACTACCAATTCAGTTTAGCGCTCGAAAAGGTTGGCACATTGGTACGGATTTAACTAAGTTGAGATTTAATGAACGAGATAATTTCGAATCTATCGCGGACTTTTCGGCCGCAAAACAGATTTGGAGGGATAATGGGGCAATTGCTCATGCGAATATGGCGGGGGAATTGGCTGCTAACGCCTTCCTTATTGGATTCTTCAATAATCCAGATGTAATTGAAAATCATGTTGAATTGATAAAACTCCTTGAAGATTCATTATCTAAATCCCAAAAATAGCTTTTCAAATTACAATTCTCCCATTTCCTCCATCAACTGTAACCTATTCAAGAAAGCTCTAGTGTGTGATTCCATTGCAAGAAATGCTCCGCTTTTATCTACAGAAGCTAGATATTCTTCTATATCGTAATCCAAGAAACGCACAAGGGCAGTTCTTAATGCATGACACATTAGCCTATTTTTATAGTGAGGTGTTGTTGGTCTAATCTTCACTTTAGACTTAGAATTGATTTTATACCCCTCATCACTTAGATATCCCCAATCCTTACCCTTATCAATTTCATAGAAATCAGGTTTAGTTGCTCCATCTCTTAAAATAATTACATTAGCACGATCACTGCCTTTAATATCCAGAATTATAACCATTGCTCTCTCACTCAGTTGCGTTTCGGGGACATATTCAAAATTAACATTGCTGTATTCGACCTCAACTACTGGATTTACATTCGGATCTATTCCGATTGCCTCAAGATTCGCGTGAAGGCAACCAATCATATGATTTCTAAATGTTCGTAAATGTAGCTCCTCTTCTCTCCTCTCAGCAAATCCAATCTGAGTGTAGAAATTCAAAGGATTTTCAGAGCCAACAGCATAGCTTTGTGTGTTTAGTTCGGGCATTTTTACTACTATCTGAATTAATAAAAGATAATAGTGATTATACCCTATAGTGTTATTTACTTCAATCCCAACTCCCCCTTAATCTCCCTCATTGCATCTAAAACTATCTGTATATGCTCATCAATATCAATACCAAGTTCCTGCGCCCCTTGAAATATATGTTCTCTGTGTACTCCCTTTGCAAAAGATATATCTTTAAATTTCTTTTTAATACTACTAACTTCTAGATCTGATATCTGGTTTGGTCTTGGAAGAGCACAAGCAACAATAAATCCTGTTAGTTCATCAACAGCAAAGAGTGCTTTTGCCATATTATCCTTTCTTGATGTTGGATCATCTCTTTTAGCATGCCCTATGATTGCATCAATTATATCTTCTGTTGCACCATTCTCCCTTAGAATCCCATATCCCCACTCACTTGGATGTTGTTCTTTCATCTTTTCATAGTCAAAGTCATGTACTAGTCCAACAACTCTCCACTTCTGCTCATCCTCTCCAAATCTTCTTGCATATGAAGCCATTGCAGCTTCAACAGCAAGCATATGTTTAACTAGGTTATTATTTTGTGTATACTCTTTAACAAGTTTTAATGCTGTTTCTCTGTTCATTAGAATGGTTATTTTTAAATATTTTATTGATTATACATCATGAGTACAGATGTGAAGGAGTTTAAGAAGTTGGTACAAGAAGCAAAGAATATTTTGATTACAACTCATGTTGGACAGGATCAAGATGCAATTACAAGTATGATGGTTGTTGAGATTGCTTTGGAAAGATATATGGGGATGAAGAATTATGAAATTATTTTGTATAATAATACGAGTTTTGAAAATCCACTTGAGCTTAAAACTATAAAGGAGCCAATCCATCTGAGCCAAGAGCAGGTTGCAGATCTCTCAAAATATGATTTAATCATTCTCACAGATTCACATCAGATCGAAAGATGTTTACCAGAGAGCACTGGTTTGAAAGCTGATGCAAAGATTATTGCAATTGAACATCACCAAGAGATTAAGGATGCTATTGAAAAGCTCACATTAAACTTCAACGAGCAAAGATCCTCAGCAGTCGAACAAGCATATGTAATTTTCAAGGAGATGCTTGGCGAACAGTTTTCACAGGACAAAGATGTTGCAAGACTTGTTCAGATTGGAATTACAACTGATACTGGAAGGTTCCTATTCAAAACAGTCTCCCCAGAGACGTATAGAGTATTTGCAGAGGTTATGGAGGTTAACAGAGTTGATCAGGAAGCTCTTAACTCAACATTGTATGAGTGGAATAGAGATGTAGACAAAGCATTGACTGCTCTATTCTCAAACATTGTTAAAAAAGATGACTATTCATATACATATATAACAAACGATGACTTGAAGGATATAGGAATTACCCACGAGGATAAGATACAGGCCAAGGGTTGGATAAATGATCAATTCTTAAGATATGTAAAGGGTATAAATTGGTCGTTTGTTGTATTTGAAAACTCAACAGGCAAAAATAGCTGGCAGGTGTCTTTTAGAGCAAGAGGTGGAACAAAAAAGGTTTCAGAGATTGCCGAAAAGCTTGGTGGTGGTGGTCATCTATATGCTGCAGGAGCAAATGTTACAGCAAAAAATGTAGAAGAGGTAATTGAGATGGTACTTGCTAACGCTTAATCATCAGTACACTGCTCTATTTCCACTATGTCCACCAAATTTTAGAAGTAATATTACTCTTATCTCATTCTTACTAAATCTCCAAATTATCCTTAAGTCTGAGGTAACTCTCGAGGAAAATGCTTCCCCAATTTTAGGTGAAAAAACCTTATGTGTTCTCAAGGAGATATCATATGGATTTTGTGAAAGCTTTTTAAGAGCTACTTCCAATCTCTTCTTTAATCTATTATCTCTATTACAATATTTACGGACTAAACTATCAAAACTCTTTGATGGGATTAGAGAATATGTATGCATACTATATAGAATCTAGGTACTCATCTATATCTTTAGGCGTTTTTAGTACCTTTTGATTTATATCTTCACCTACTTCCTCTTCAATATTTTCTACAAGTATCTCAGGATTTGAAAGATCAATTGAAAGCAGGAGTGAAATCAGTGTACTTATATCAATCTCCTCTGTTACTCCTTCAAGTTTTTGAATTGATATGGTATTTACATCTATATCTTCTATATTCAAAGAATCTTTTAATGTTGGAGCATTGATCTTTTCAACAATCTTTAGGGTATCTTGAATTATTCCTGTTTCAGCATATTTAAAGCCCTTGTCTTTCTTGAAATTGTAGCTATTTATCAATAGTTGGATATATTGTTCTGAAGATATTCCTAATCTCCCTGTTTCTTTTTGCAGATGTTTGAGGAGGTTTTTGTCGATTTGTACTTTAATTTGCTTTTTCATATTAAAGTATACAATACGAAATTTCCCTTTACAACAACATAAGATGAACTATTCATTTACTCTTTCCGACCTTTTTCTCTTTTCTTTCCTCTTCTAGTTGTTTTAGCTTCCACATGAAAAGTCTTCCTCTGTTTTTTGCATTAGGATAGTCAATTGCAAAACTGAATGCCTGTTCTACAAAAGCTCTTGGTTTCTCCTTTGCAATCTTGATGTATAGACTTACACTTTTTAGCTCCCCTAGTTTATATGCAATTCTATATCCATAGTCTTGGAACTCCTGTGTTACATACTTATGCCTATCAAACATACTCTTAGCAATCTCACCCTTAGGACTCTTTTTAAGTATGTCTTGGATTGATTTCATCTATTTAAACTCCTCCATCTTTTCAAATGACTTAATCAACATTTCAATATGACTTTCAATTGTAACTCCAAAGAGATTAACACCCGCAAGTATCTCTTCCCTGCTAATACCAGGTGCAAAGCTTTTCGCTTCAAACTTCTGTAATGCAGATTTAACCTTCATTCCCTTAAATCTCTCTGGTCGCATCTTTGAATATGCATAGAGAAGTCCACACATCTCATCAACTGCAAGAAGTGCTTCTGCGAGCCTTGATTCTGGTTCAACCTTTGTATTTAGATGATCATGAGCTAATACTGAATGTATCAGTTGGTCTGGATATCCCCACTGCTTAAACAGTTCAACTGACTTCATTGGATGTTCCTGCGGATATTTGTCATAGTCAAGGTCGTGCAAAAGTCCTGTTATATACCATAGGTCTGGATTCTCTTTATACTCAGTTGCATATTCCTCCATTGCATTTGCAACCATCTTTGCGTGTAGTCTTTGATATTCATCACCAACATATTCTTCAAGCTTTTTGAGAGCCTCCTCTCGTGTTGGAAGTCCTGCGATCTTCTTTCCCACTGGATTTTCAACACCCTTTCTTTTCTTCTTTGATGTTAGATACTCCTCACCATATATCTCCTTTTGTGTATCAGTTATTGGAGCTGGTCTCATTAGTGGGAAGAATATTACATCATCAATATATTCTGTTTCTGTGAAGAGCATTACAAGTCTGTCTATACCTGGGCCTAAGCCTGTTGTTGGTGGCATTCCATACTCCATCGCCTCTATGAACTCTACATCCATTGGATGGGCTTCCTCATCTCCACCTCTACCCCTATCAACCTGGGCTTTTAATCTCTCATATAGTTCGATTGGGTCATTGAGCTCAGTCCAGTTATCTCCCTGTTCAATACCTCCGATGAAGACCTCAAAGCGCTCAACAAATCTTGGATCTTCTGGCATTGCTTTTGCAAGTGGAGAGATCTCAACTGGGTGTCCTGTTATGAATACTGGGTCATTTAGTTGATCTTCAACAACCTCTTCGAATACCTTAACCATACACTCACCAATTGAATTTGGTTTATCACCTTTAAACTCTATTCCATCCAATATCGTATGTGCTTCTTTTAATGTTTTAACCTTATCGAAATCAACCTTTGCATACTTCTTAACAGCATCAATCATCATCAATCTATCCCACTTCTTTCCAAAGTCGATCTCTTTTCCTCTAACCATGAATGTTGTCTTTCCGAATACCTTATCCGCAATATATTTGTACATCTGTTCAGTTAGCTCCATATTATATTCGTAGTTTTTGTATGCAGTCATTGTCTCTAGAAGTTCAAACTCAGGATTGTGTGACCTATCAATCCCCTCATTTCTAAAATATCCAACGATATTGAAAACATTCTCAAAGCCAGCAACTATTAATCTTTTAAGGTATAGCTCATGTGCGATTGCAAGATACATATCAACACCAAGTGCATTTACGTGTGTTTTAAATGGTTTTGCATTTGTACCACCATATACTGATTGGATGATTGGTGTTTTAATCTCATGGAATCCCTTTGAGAACAGGTACTCCCTTATGGCAAATACAATCTCAGATCTTTTCTCAAATCTCCATTTCTTTGTTGGATCCATAATTAGATCTAGATATCTCTGCCTGAACTTAAGCTCCTTGTCTTGTAACCCTGCCCACTTATCAGGCAAAGGCCTTAAACTCTTTGTTAACATTCTTAATTTTCTTGGTGATACTGATACCTCTCCTCGTTCTGTTTTTGTAACTGTTCCGATTGCTTCAACAATATCTCCAACATCAAACATATCTAGATTTTCAAAACCAATTGTTTGTTCTTTTTTGCTTGTTGGTTCAAGTGTGTCAGTTCTAATGTATAGCTGAAGTCTTGCTGTTGGGTCTTGAATATGTCCAAATGCAATATTTCCATGATTTCGAAAGGACATTAGTCTTCCTGCAACAGTCACCTCTTTTCCTTCATACTTTTTGAAGTCCTTAAGTATCTGCTCATTAGAGACACTTCTGTATGAATTGCTAGGGTATGGGTCAATTCCCATCTCCCTTAACTTCTTAATCTTCTCAATTCTAATATCTCTTTGTCCAATTAGGTCACTTCTAACCTCTGTACTCTTTTGCATATATATATTGTATTCAATTTATGTAGAAACTAAAACACCCTCCACAAATATCAATATCTTGATACTTATGAAGGGTGTTAATACACGGTACCACCTTCGTTCTCTAAATCATTGCTGATCTAGACTTACAGACTTCATACAAAGTCTACACTCTATTTCGGGAGAAGCCCGATCAGTTCTACTCTTCTTTCGAATTTCTTCTGATTGCTCAGAGGTCTTAAACTTCTAAAATCTTAGTTCCCTTTCTCACTTAACAGGGTTCACTTCACTATTCTCCTAGAGTCTTCCTCATCAATGCGGGATAATTATATATTATATGTTTTTACATAACAATATTTAGCAGTATTTACACTATAAGATATGCTTTGATATAATCAAATGAATAAGCTTATTCAAAATAGTTATGTCACCAAAACCCACTGAAGATGGTTCTGAAAGCACACACTTAAATCGCCCCATGTTTCTAAGAGATCTGATTGAAAATCCTTCTCAAAAATTGCTTGGAGCAGTAACACTTGCCGCACTATTGGGTGGCTCATTTATCGCCTATCAAGCATATGATAAGATTGTTGATCCCATCTGGGAACCAATGGAAAATGCATTAGTGTTCCGCTTTGATCCGACATGCATAACTGACGGGCTTAAACCACTTCCCAACTCAATATATACATATTTCCCGGAAAAACAGAAAATAGTGGAAAATTCGAAGTGGCATCAGTTTATTGCAAGAGTAGAAGGACAACTTGGTGTAGAATACTTAGTTGAGATTACACTACTAGACGATTGGGGTAAACTAATTGAAAGAGAAGAAGGTGATGATCCATCATCTGCACCTTATGTTTGCATCAGAGTCGTAACCCCTGGTGAGTTAGATAATGCAGATCCATTTGCTGCGAGTCCATATGGAAATCTCGAGAGATAGACTTCCCACTTGCTGTATCTATCTCGACAGGAACTTAAATGTTTCGAAGAGACCTCTCAGATATGGGAAGGAGTTAACTATCCTTGAGTAACTACAATATCAGAGCTGTTCCAAATACTTCCATTCCTAATACATTCGATTTCAGTTTTAATTTCTTTAACTTTTTTGATCTAAGATTGTTTGGTGTTATTAGTTCAAAGTTTGTACCACTGTTTGTAAAAACCCCATTTGAGATCCAATACTGCTTATTACTACCCTTATATGAGAATATAGGTAACACTTCAGGTACAATCTTGTGCAGGATTGGAATTCTTGTTTGTCCCTCTAAATATTCAAACCTCTCTTTTACATCTATATCCATCCACACTTTATGCTTAAGTACACTCTTCTTGAGTTCATAGTCAAAATCTCTTTCCTTACGAGATGTAATATAGTTATTTCTAGCATTATTTAACTTCTTCTTGAAATCTGTCTCAGAAAAGTATTTTGATTCATTTTTTCCTATCTCAGCCTCAATCCTCTCACTCATCTCATCAAGATTATAGAAGTCTTTAAATGAGGTATTAGAGAGTGATACATTTTTTGGTACCAACTTTTCCAACCTCCTTAGCATTTTACTGAACTGCTCTACATATTGATTGATGCCATTCAGATCCACATTATCGATATAGTTCATTATATGTGCATCATGAGTATATTCGATTCTGAGACCTGGTTTATACATCTGAGAAATTGGTGACAGTTTATTAATTACAAAAATTACCTGCATTAATTCTGCAAAATCAATGTTAGGAGCACTTACACACTTGTGATTCTTAAAACCACCATCCGCAACAACAACATGTATTGGTGAGTTTAATTTTATACTCTCGTTGATCTTACGCTCAACACTTATCTTAAACTCAGGATTAACTTCTCCCATCCTAAATTTGGATGAAAAGAGAATATCAAGGATATAGTTACTTAAGCCTCCCAATTTTAGTCTCTTTTGATCAATCTGATCTACTTTGAACTGCAAAAGATTATCTAAATATTGATCTATATTATTTTTAATATCCAATTTGATTACTTGAAAAATTATGGAGAGAGTGGTGTGTAAACACACATCATCTATCTGGAAGATAGATATTTTGTAATTAAACTACACTCTCACTTGATATTATATTAAACAGTTGATAAAATATCACGATAACGTCGGTTGTTGTCGATAATGAAGAAAAACATACATATTCAAAATCTAATTGAGTTTGGTTTTAGTGATACTGAAGCAGTGATAATTGAACTCCTTTCCAAGAAACCACAATCGAGAGTAACGGAACTTGCAAGCAATTTAGGTATTGCAAGAAGTACAATTCACGATAATGTATACAGTCTTGCAAACCGAGGCTACCTTCGAGTTATTAAAGGTCCCGTATCAGATAGATTTGAGCTTTCTGATCCACAGATATATTTCTCACAGATTATTGATGAGAAGGAAAAGTTAGATCTTAAAGAGGAAAAGATAACCAACTTCCTTAATTCAATCAAAACAAGCTCGTTTGACGATCTTAAATCTGACATCCGCTTTTATGAAGGTGTTGCTGGTTTGGAACAGGTAATTTGGAACTCACTTCGTGCCAAGGATGCCATAATTGGTCCTTCTGTTTGGGGAAGAAATGACATTGTCAGACCAAGCTTTTATAAAGAATACCTAAAGGCAGTTAAAGAGAAGAGCGTTATTGATCGAAGTATAATAAATCCGACAAAAGAAACCCTAGCTTATGTAAAGCAGACACGAGGTGGAGCACATCATGTTAAGAATGAAAATATCAGGGTAGTTAGCAATAAGATTTTTAAAATATATGGGGATACGATGGTTTACAACGATGTAGTTGCACAATTATTCTGGAAAGAGAACGAGATATTTGGCTTTGAGATAGAGAATAGGTATTACGCAAGTATGCAAAAACAGTATTTTGAAAATCTATGGAACATAGGTGAGAGTATAGATAAATATATTGCTTGAGATTCACTTATCCCTTAACTGAAATCCTGCTAATTTTTCATCTACGGTATCAAACCTTTGGGCTGTATATACTTTCTCATCTATAAATTCTCTCTCATTAGTATCAACTCTCTTTGACACCATATCAGCCCAGTATTTAATCTTCCTTTCCAATCTTTTCTCCATCTTCTCCATACTATTCAATATCTGATTTCCCATATTTAATGTGCGTATTTCACTTCTTAAATCAAATTCTTCGATAAAGGATATTGTTTGTTTTGTGAATTGTCTAAATCTTTCATCCAATTTCCAATCAACTTTCTTATCAAATTCATCAAACCTATCATCAAGTTTCTTGTCTAGCTGCTTTTCAAATTGATCAAACCGCTTCTCTAAACCATTTATTTTTGTATCTAACTTCTCATCGAATCTTTGTTCAATATTATTTAGCTTTGTATCTAACTTCTCATCGAATCTCTTTTCAACATTACTTAGCTTTGTATCCAACTTCTCATCAAGCCTCTTTTCGACATTACCCAATTTTGTATCTAACCTTTCATCAACAACCTTACCAATCTCTTTTAGATCCTGTTTTGTTAACATGGTGGTTGAACTTAAATAATTCTCTATATTTTACACAGTACAGATGAAATAATCTTGAACTGACATATTTTCAGTCCAAATCAATATTTAAAACAGTAGAAGATGATATATTTTGAATATACCTTTCATATATCCTCTTTGTATCATATAATCAAAATATGCAAAATGACATGTTAAGCAAGGTAACCTCTCTTGCAAAAAGAAGAGGAATACTTTTTCAAAATTCAGAGATATATGGAGGGATTGGTGGATTCTGGGACTATGGACCAGTTGGAGTTGAGATGAAAAACAATCTTAAGAGAATGTGGTGGAAGAATATGGTTGATGACAGAGAGAATGTTGTGGGAATTGATGGAACCATAATTACACATCCTAAGGTGTGGGAAGCAAGTGGACATGTAACAAACTTCAATGATGAACTAGCTGAGTGTGAGAAATGTCATAAGAGAAGTAGGTTGGATCTGCTTGAAGACCCAACTGTATGTCCAGAGTGTGGAGGAAAGCTAATGGCTGCAAAACAGTACAACATCATGTTCTCAACAGAGGTTGGAGTACTTGAGGGTGAGAAAATTAAAGCATATCTTCGAGGTGAAGCATGTCAAAATATATATCTTAATTTCAAAAATGTTGTTGATTCAACAAGGATGAAGATTCCTTTTGGTATTGCACAGATTGGAAAAGCATTTAGAAATGAGGTGACACCTGGAAAACTTTTATACCGTTCTCGAGAGTTTGAACAGTATGATCTACAGTTCTTCATACACCCATCGCAGGCTGAGAAGTGGTTTGAATATTGGAAAGAACAGAGAATGGATTTCTACAAATCCATATACCGAAAGCATGAAAACATTCGATTGCAACAGCACCCTAAAGACAAGCTAGCCTTCTATGCCAAAGATGCATATGACATTGAATACAATACACCATGGGGATGGGCAGAGAATGAGGGAGTACATAGCAGGAGTGATTACGATCTAACACAACATTCCAAATTTAGTGGAAAAGATCTCTCATATGTAGATCCAGAGACAAATGAGAAATATATTCCTTGGATTGTTGAAACATCTGGAGGGGTAGATAGGACGATGCTGTATGTTCTGTTTGATGCATATGAGGAAGAGACACTTGAAAATGGCGAGGTTAGGACTGTATTAAAGATTCACAATGACCTAGCAGCATACAAGGTTGCAGTATTTCCACTAGTTGCAAACAAGCAAGAGATTAAGGACAAGGCACATGGTGTATACGAGATGTTAAAGAAAGATATTAAGGTTGTTTGGGATGACAGAGGAAATATTGGAAAGAGATATCGATATCAGGATGAGATAGGTACACCAAAGTGTGTAACAATTGACTACCAAACACTTGAGGATGATACAGTTACAATTCGAGACAGAGATACAATGCAACAGGAAAGAGTTAACATATCAGACCTTAAAAAGGTACTTGGTTATTAAACCTTTATACTCTTCTCAATCTTAGATAAAACATCAAATGATCCATACTCTCTAAAGAACTTCTCAGAATCATTAAATGATCCTTCATGAAGGATTGTAATAACAAGGGATGCGAGATTATCTAGCTCTCCTGCCACTCTTTCCATATCAATCTCAATTGAATCTTTTACAATCTTAACTGCATTTGTTTTTGTTAGATGGTTGAATACAACTGCAAATCCTCTTGCATATTCATATATTGATGGATCTGTATCTCTTCTTTTAGCGATATCAAGTCCTGTTATTATTAACATTAAAAGTAGGTGATCATATTCCTCTTTTGAGATTAATCCACTTAACATATGGTGAAGACCACTTTTAACGCCCATCAGGTATGAGTTAAGCTCACGAACTGCATTCTCATTTCCACCTAGTCTTTCCTCTGCATCATCAAACTTTACAAGTGCCTCTGTTATCTCATGAAGAAGTATTAGTCTTCTTGATGAGTCTTTCATCATCTTCCTGTTTATCTTGAAAGGTACTTTCTTAAGAACCTTTAGATATTTTGCCTGCTTATTATCAAATCTATAATCGAGTGCGTTCTGGTATAGCAAAATCTTTGTTCCATACTTTCTAACCCACTCTGCCTCATTTGGAAGGTTTGTACTTGCTGAAAGTGTTCCTGCTTGTCTTCCTGCAAACATTAGTACATCATCAACTCGAATTTTGACCTTCTTGTTTGAAACATTCTTTCCAACTGAAAGAAATGGCTTTAGTACAGATGCCTCTTTTGCTTCTTCAACCATTCTTGAGATCTCATTAGTCTCATCTTCTCTTAAAACTCTTAGATTGAATTGCCAGAACTTCTTTACTCCCATCAACTTATCAACATATGTTTCAATTGGACCCATTAGTACACTCACTTTTGCTTTTCCATTGGTTAGGTATGTAAAAAGGGCTTCATCAAAATTGCCCTTTTTATATGCTTTAATTATCTTTCCAAGATAGTTCTTCAGATGCTTATCCTTAGTTGCATTTACAGTTTCTGTTAGTAGTTTTACAATCTTTGCAATTCCCGCTTTATATTCCTGTGAGTATTTAACTGCGTATAGGCTTCCATCTTTATGCTTTCTTACGACAGTGTATGGTGAGAGTATCTCTGGATTTTTGGTAGATGCTAGTACAATATCTTCTCTTGAAATCCCCTCATCATATACCGTTACTCTACCAGTTTGCGGATTTACCTGTGTTTCCCAAAGCTTATGAACCTCATTTCCAACTTTAGTTAGGATTTTGACAACTTTCTTATCCTCACTACTAAGTTTGCTAAGATCTACTTTAAAGGTCATAACTTTTGACATTGTATTGTAATTAACTAATCTTAAGTATTCTGAATTTCTTTACCACGTTTCCAATCTTAACCTCTGCATTGTCTCCTAACTTGTGTCCTAGGAGTGCTTTTCCTACTGGAGATTCATCTGATATCTTTTTGTTAATTGGATCAGCTTCAATTGAAGAAACAATCTTGTATATCTCTTCAAATCCTTCGAAACCAACCTTTACTGTACTACCCACCTCTGCAACTTTGTGCTTTGCGTTCTTAGCAAGTACCTTACTATTTTTCAAAATCTCTTTAACCTCAAGAATTCTCATCTCTAAATATGCTTTATCCTCTAGAAGTTCTGAAAATGGTTCGTCTTTTTCGTTTGTTGCTATCTGTCTTAGCTGATCAAGTTTATCAGCAATGTTTTGGCGACCCTGTGTCTCTAAATTCTTTAATTCGCCCTCTAGTTTCTTCTTAGTCTCGGCAGATATCTGATATTTTTTTAGTATCATCTATCCAATTATTTAATTTACTTTTTGGGACAGTTCACTTAATGTTATAGGGCGTGCCATCTAGTTCCTATGGATTAAATCACACCTTTTATTTTTTTACAATATCTCCCCTATTTTTTCGTGTTGTGATAATAGATTGTTCTTCTCTCCACTTCTTGACCTTTTCATGATCTCCTGAAATCAATATATCTGGTACATTCCATCCGTTAAACTCAGCTGGTCTTGTATATTGTGGATACTCTAGCAACCCATCAGAAAAGCTATCATTCAAAGCAGAATCTGCATTTCCAAGTACTCCAGGAATTAATCTTAGAATACTATCTATTATGACAAGAGATGGAAGTTCTCCACCTGAAAGTACATAGTCTCCAATTGAGATCTCAATATCTGCAAGCTTCTCATGTACTCTTTCATCAATCCCTTCATAGTGTCCACAGATGATGATGTAGTGTGCGCTTGGGTCCTCTGAGAGCTCCTGTGCATACTTCTGATCATATCTTCTTCCTCTTGGTGTTGTTACAATAACTTTGGTATTTTCTCCTCTAAGTTCTTTAAGTGCATTGAATATAGGTTCGACTTTCATAACCATGCCAGCTCCTCCTCCAAATGGGGAATCATCAACACTTTTATGCTTATCCTCTGCCCAATCTCTCAGGTCATGTACATTAATCTGTGCTAGTTCTTTGCTTTTAGCAATTCTAAATATCCCTTCACTTAGAAATGATTCAATCTGCTTGGGAAATATTGTTAGTATATCTATCTTCATTATTCGAATTTCAAAACTTTAATATCGTTTAGAACAATACCTTTTTGCCCATATATCTCTGCAATGTCCATGTCTCCGACATCTTTTCCCTCAAGACCAAGAAGTTTCAATCCCTCTAAAACTTTCTTTTCACTTGATGCTTCAACTTCAAGATATGGATCAATCATTGGCCATGTTGCGATACTAAATTCAATCCCTTTAAGATTAAATATGTGAACTCTATTCTCTTGATAGATATGAAAATTGAAAGGAACTTGTGAAAGAATATCCCTAGTCTTATCAAAGTCTGAAACTTCAACTTCAATCTCCTTTGTTACCCCTATCTTCTTATTACCCAATGGTTTGTACTTGTATGTAAGAGTAACTTTACCATTTTCATCACGAACCCTTACTATTTTAATTCCATTCTTATCCTTTATATCAAAAACCGCTCTCCTCATTAAGTATTCAGGTGTTTCCGTTGCACCAAGAACTCTTAGTCTATCCGCAATCTCAACGGGATCTATCTTAAGTACTTTTGTTTCGAACTCTTTATTATTGTTCATATTTATCTCTTCTTCATAAATCCTCCACTTTGTATTTTCCAAAGTTTTGAGTATATACCTTTATTTTTGAGAAGTTTTAAGTGTGATCCCTCTTCTACTATCCTTCCCTTATCTATCACAAATATCCTATCCGCATCTTTAATTGTACTCAGTCTGTGTGCAATTACAATCGTTGTTGTATTTTTTGTTAACTCTTGGAAAGCTTTCTGTATTGCTCTTTCGCTCTCACTATCTAACATGCTAGTTGCTTCATCGAAGATAATTATCTTTGGATTTTTTAGAAGTGCTCTTGCAATTGCAATTCTCTGTTT
>CAYQNB010000007.1:0-17453 GCA_964418805.1 uncultured Candidatus Saccharibacteria bacterium
CAATTAAAAAGAGTACTCTTGAGGTTGGAATATATACACCTAGAAATGAAAATAGCCTCACAGAACAATACATTAGTGCAGCTCTCATAATTGATGGTGAGAGGCCACACATGAGGCTGTAGACAATCACAAAGAGCATCTCTGATATTCTCTGCCATCTAGTTCCAAATCTCTTAGAAAGAAGCTTTCCCCAGTTTGCAACAAAGCCAATATTATACCCGGATGCTGCAACAATATGTGATGTGCCGCTGTTAAGAACAGCCATCTCAAAAGCTTTTGAGAATGCACGATCCTGTCCAAATACAACACCTGAAAGAAGTGATGCTTGAGGTTCTGGAAGATTTCTTTCAATCTGAGCTATGAGTATATGTTTAAACTTCACAAGCTCAATCCTAAGGTTTTCAACAGTTCCAAAAGCACTATACACTTTACAATCAAACTCCTTCACAATCATCTTCCTTTGAATCCCTTTTCTAAAAAGATATGCTTTGTAATCAAAATCTTCAAAGTTTTTAATCTCTTCTACCCTTCCATTTACAATACATAGATCCCCAATCTTAATATCACTCTCCCAAGGAAGAGAAAACTCAACTCCCATCCTTGGGTCCTCTAGTACTACAGCTCTCACCCTCACATTATCCATCCCGACATATGGTTCATCTGTGATTAAAACAGATAGATTAACACCTTCAACCGTGGAACTACTCCATATTTTTTCCAGCTCGACATCTCTCCCTTCAATTATGGTTAAACTTACAATGATGAAGATGAGTAGTAACAAAGGGAGTATGATTAGTTGAATCAATTTCATAACCTTTGCTAGATTGTATGAAACATAAAACAGCAACAAGAGAACAAGTAGCACAATCAATACCATGGAGATTAGTGGCTCAGATATCGGAGTGACTAGCCCATATAGCGATTGTACATATCCCCTAGTCGACTCTTTTTGAGAGAATTCGTAAAGAAAAACAGACAGAATTGAGCAGATAAGCATGAGAACAATCTTATCTTTTAGCAGAGTACCCCCTAGTCTGTGAAACAAGACGAAAACCCTTTGTAAAACAGACTTTACCCTTATATATTGCTTTACAAACATATTCCTTCCTTTAGGCTGTCAAATGTTGCCTGCCCTATCCCACTTACATTCATTAGATCCTCAATCTTTTTATACGGTCTACCATCTACAATCTTAATTGCAGTACTATCCCCAACCCCCTTCAAAGTCTTGAGCTCGGAGATTGTCGCACTATTTAGGCTCACACACTCCACACCACTTTCCTCTTGTTCACCACTTCCACCATCCTCAATCTTTCCCTCAATCTCATCAATCTCCTTTTGTGCTTCAAGCGAAAATGGCACTACATTACAACTCATCTCAGCTTGAAACGGTATATATATCTTCATATTCTCAACAAGTGGGGATGCAAGATTTAGCTTTCTAGCTACATATTTTTGAGCATACTGATCTTTTGAAACACCTCCTGCACTCCTAATTGCATTAACAATCCTTGAGTCTTTCTTAAGACAGTACACACCAGGGATTTTAACAGCACCAGAGACATCTACATACACCTCACAATCCTTCTGAGACAACTGTTCACTAGTTGCTTTCCCATCTGATGACTTCACAGTATTAACATCTTCCACACCGAGCACTGTTGCATTGCTTGAAAGAGCGTTGTTTGAGATCGCTCTTTGCAAACCCACACCACAAAGAACACCAAAAAGGTATATCAGTGTATATATGAGATATTTTCTGAAGTTTTCAACCCTCTTTTGATCCATCTTTCTATGTTACACAGCAAAGATGAATTAAAGATGAACCTATCTTGTGGAGATATCAATGGAATTAATGACAACGTTGGTTGTTGGCTTGTTATTACTATCAGTGTTAACCTGCTCTATCTTATCAACTACAGTGAAACCATCGGTGACCTGTCCAAAGATTGTATGATTGCCTGTTAGATAGTCGGTATTTGAGGATTTTGTTGTTATGAAAAACTGAGAGCCATTAGTACTTTTCCCTGCATTTGCCATTGCAAGTACATATGGAACAAATCTTCTTGAAGTTATCTCATCTGCAAACTGATATCCAGGTCCACCACTACCAGTTCCTGTTGGATCTCCACCCTGAATTACAAAGTTTTCAATAACTCTGTGGAAGATTACAGAATCATAGTATGATTCTTTTGCTAAAAATACAAAATTATTAACTGTAATTGGAGTTTCCTTTTCAAATAGGTCAATTGTTATCACCCCCATACTTGTATTAATTTTAGCTGTGTAATCAAGGTTCTTATCTATACTGAAATCTGGAGCACTACTATATGTTTTCATACTGTTATTTTTTGAAATATTATCTAAGACTGTTGTGTCATCTAAACTACCAAGACCGATTCCCCCACTTGATGCCAAAGTTAGCACAACAACTGCAAAAAGAATTCCAAAACCGGGTAGAAGAATCTTCTTATGCTCTTTTAGAATATCAGTTACATTAAAAGACATCTATCTTTGCAAGTTTAATTTTACATAAATATCGTTTACAGTCTTATTGTACACCCTTATAGTATTATTATCTACCGATTCGTAGTAGTAATCTACTCCAACTCCCTTTGTTGTATATGCATTTCCACTACTACTATCTGATTTTCTCAGATCAATAATTGCAGGAATACTTCCAAAATTATGTACAAAGTCCTGGCTAGAATTACCACTCACCTTCACCCACTCACTTCTATACGCAC
Source organism: uncultured Candidatus Saccharibacteria bacterium (assembly GCA_964418805.1). Lineage (GTDB taxonomy): Bacteria > Patescibacteriota > Dojkabacteria > SC72 > SC72 > CAYQNB01. The sequence goes on from CAYQNB010000007.1 coordinate 2,748, forward strand.
TCTTTCCACCGATAGTTCCTTTTGAATCAATACTAAACACTGTATCTCCAACTCCATTTTTTATCTCAAACAGACTATTCCCACCACTATCTCCAAGCTCAACAATTAAGCCACCACTCTTTCCTTTAATTCTTCCTGAAAGAAGCATGTCTCCTGCAATATCAACATTACCTCCACTATCAACTACAAACCCACTATCCCCAATATTTAACATCGCTCCAGAAAGTATATTGAAGTATCCTCTGTTTCCATTAAAGCTATTTGCATATACATCCTTAATTGTCACCAGCTGATCTCCCTGTGCATTCCAGTATGAATCTCCTCCAAGTTCTCCAAGATCATAGTCCTTTGCAAGCTGTGTTAGGTTGGCTGTCATCCATTCAGGTTGAGACCACATTACATCTACATACATCATGATCTTTCCAACATATATATACTCATTCTCATCAACAAAGTATTCACTTTCTAGATATTCCCTAATCTCTTGTGGAAGTGTTAGTACCTCAACCTTAAAGCATGACTTTAATGTATTCTTTCCATCATCTTTTGGCCATACAATATCATCAACTGAGGAAACTGGAAGACATTTTTGATCACTAAAATCAGATGTGTCCTCAAGTGCTCTTCCAACAATATATCCTGAATCCTTTAGTTTAATTCCAACACCAGCAATCTTTGAAACTGTTATGGCATCTCCTTTTGAAATCCCGCTACCAACACTAATAACTTTAACCGGTAGTCTTCCGATCAATCCAACAGGAAGCATATCCTCATCTTTAGAGTCATTCATGATCAGTCCTGGTGCTGTTGAGATTGCTCCAAGAAGTTTATCAACATTTCCCTGTGTACTCTTCTCAATCTCACCACTTCCAATTGAACTCAAACTTACAATATCTCCCTCATTAATGCTTGGATCTACAACCCTATACTTTTCAGCAACATCAGCACTTTGCACCGATGTATTATTCGCATATATTGTTCCAGCCGTATTGCCTGCACAGTCAGCAGCATTAGACTTTGCACATATTGCACCAACAACTTTAAGCTCAACATCAGGAGTTGTGTCCCCAATACCAACATATCCACTGCTTCGGTATACATTCCCACCAGACGATGTCCAATTTGAACCACCACCATATGATCCAGAGGCACCTGAGGCAGTTATCTTTAACTCCTGCTGGCTTCCACTCTCATTGTGCAACCTAATTGTATTAGCATCATACATCTCAATTCTGTATCCATTCACCCATGTGAACTTAATGGATTCAAGCATCGGTCTGTATGAAAGATTGGTTGTTGTGAATATTACTCTGTATTGAATATAGTCATTTGGTGTACTTGATATTGCACTTCCATTCTTATTACTTATCAACTTCTCAGCCCTCACATTATCTATATATATCGTGTTGCTAACAGCAGGATTGTTTGTGAATCTAAGTTTTGTAACGGCATCAATAGCTGTTCCAGTTATGTCAGAGATATCCCAGTATACCTTTTGCCATACATCTGCAGCATCCACCGTTATATCAAACTCCTGCTCAGTTGCTGCAGCCTCTCCGACACCAAGTTTAAGTGTATTTCCGCTTTGTGATGCCCTAACCCATGCTGTTACATAATCATATCCACTCAAGTTAGTTGCAGATATTGTTGCTTCTGCATATCCTCCCGCAGTGCTTGATGTTATCTTTGTTAGGTTTGTTGCAGTTGCTTCATCCTCATCTTCAAAGAAATCTATATTTCTAGTGACGTCTCCTTCTGCGACTGTTGCATTAGTACCAGTCCAGTTTGTATGAGTATTGGTATTTTCTAAATCTAAATAGTTTGTTGTAGTGGTATTCGGTTTCCAAGCTTCCCAAGATCCATCAGTTGAAACACTTGTAGCTCCACTTCTAGTTTGAACGGAAATCTTTCCATATGTATTCAAGTTTTCAGTCCATCTCATGTTGTAATATCCACTAGCTCCAGTTGTTGGTATTACATCGGAAGTATATATTCCATAGCTATTATATGGCACCTCCGTACTATCATATGTAGGACTTGTTGTTCCAGATACAGAATCGCTATAGTACACAGCAATTCTTCCGGAACCACCCGCACCTCCATTCACCCCTTGACCCGTTCCACCTGTTCCACCAGGAGCTGTTACAATTGAGCTTCCAAGTGTTAGAGTATTACCAATAATCTTTACAGATCCACCTGCACCGCCTCCACCTCCTCCTCCATAAGTACCACCAGTATTAGCTTCACCATCCTGCCCCTTACTTTTTATCTCGCCAGATACAGTCAAGGCATCAGTCGATATAAATACGATTCCACCACCGTTTCCTCCATCTCCAAGATTATCTCCAGCAACTTCGTAGTCAACACCTTTTCCACCACCAGAACCAAACATCATTTTAGAAAGATCTGCTACTCCGTAAGTTCCTCCTCCTCCTCCTCCTCCACTTCCAACAGCTGAGCCACCATTTCCGGAGGTATTTGTTCCACCATTTGTTGCACCATTGGCTCCGCCAGAACCCGCATATCCAAATGTTCCATATCCACCACCACCTCCACCTCCCTGATAACCATTTCCACCACCACCCGCACCACCAAGTGAAGCACTCCCAGTTCCACCAGTTGCACCACCACCACCACCACCACAATATCCTGTACCCCCAGTATTATCTTGTCCTGAACCACCACCACCCGCGCCATTTCCTCCATTATTAGCATAGACAGCACCAAGTCCTCCAGCACCACAGAATGCTTCACCACCATCTCCACCGCTTCTTCCAGCGTTGTTTCCCCCACCATATGCCCCTCTCACAATTCCACCGATATACCCTCTTCCATTTGCATTAATTGTGTTTGTACTACCGACTGAAACCGATCCATTTGATCTGAAAAACATAACTCCACCCTCACCACCACCGTTATTCGCACTACCAGTTGGTTGGACCCATTGGTCTGGATAGAAGTCTGTACCAGAACCTGAGATTGTGACATTTACATAGTTTGGAACCCTTTGAAGCATTACAGCTTGATTTGAAGATGTTAATCCGATGTTTGTATCATCACTTCCACCATCTCCGTAGTATTTGGTTTTAGGAGTTGAGAAGGTTATTGTATTTGTAGATATGTTAAATATATCCAGAGTCTCATAATTTCCGACATTACCATATGCACTTGTTGCTCCTCTTAAGTTGATTAAAAGAACCTCATCACCAACAGCTAAACATCCAGCTGATGGCGTTGATTCTAGAGTTGCCGTAGTTGAGGTTAGTGCGCTGACAGAATAGTTAACAGCATCTCCACCATCTGCACATGATCTTCCTGATATTGAATTTGTTGTATTAATCGAAGTATCTGATGAGATTGTAATACTTCCATCAGCACCAGTACCAACATCAATACCAGGTGCCAACTCTAGGTTAGTTAACCTTGTATCAACTCTCTTAACACCGTCTACATCTGCATGATTCCAATGTGTATTTAGTGTATGCATCAAGTCATTTGAGACATTTTGTGCCTCTTTCCAAAGGCTACCCACCTTAATCCAAGCTGATGCAATTAGGTCAAAACTGTTTGAACCATGAACCAGTTCAAGATATGAACCATCTGCAACCACACCTTCGCCTGTAAATGTCTGTGCTGTTGATACAGCTTTCCAATCAGTACCATCGTATACAAAGAGGCTTTCTAGAACCGTGTCATATACGAGCGAACCAGCTCCAATACCGGCTGGTTTACTTGCATAGTTACCAACTCTAACCTGGCCTGTTGCTGTGACATTTGTTCCATCGTTTACAAGTGCACTATTTGCTACCCAATCAGTCCCATTATGCCGTAATGTTTGGCCTGTAGTTCCCGTATATACCTTTCCAACCCCAGACCATGTAGTTCCATTGTGGTAGTAAAGGATTTTATCCGTACTGTTATAAACCACAGCACCCTCTCCAATACTTGTTGGATTACTTACATGGTTCCCCATCTGCAACTGACCACCGTTAATTACAACATCACCAGAAAATGTTCCATTAAGTATGTTCGTAATACTGTCCCCCGCAAATGAGATTGTTCCTGATGCAGCATTGATTGTGATATCTCCAGTTGTATTTGTAATTGTAGATGTTGAGCCACCAATATCTAATCTCCCACCTGGAGTTGTAGTACCTATACCAACATTTCCATCAGCATCAATTACAAAAGGAGTTGTATCACTAGCCTCATCATTAACTCTAAAGCTTAAACCTGCTGTTGTATTTGTTAATATCAGAAGCTCTGCACTCTCATCAAAGAAAAATGGTGCGGTTGAATCAGTACCACCAAGTGCAAGATCATCAGTTAGGGACGTTAGGTATGTTACGGCACCGCCATCTGTGAAAAGACCACCACCAGGGCCACCACCAACAAGAAGATCTTGGTTAGTTGAGCCATCAAAGAAATATAGGTTAGTACCATTCCACCATAGGTCACCAGATGTTGGCGCAGATGGATTGGTTGCAGCTGAACTTGCAAGATTTAGAGATGCATATGATGACGTTGCAGCTCTAATTGCTAACCACGCACTTGGGGATGACACTCCAATTCCAACTCTACCCGTATCAAAATTTGTTATCCCATTATCAAAATCAAACTTAACGAAATTCTTTGTTGTTGTACCATCATATGCCTTAATCCAAAGATCTTTGTTGTTTGTCTGATGTGCTAATTGCCATTGAATATGTGTTGAGTCAACCGATGCTTTTCTGAGGGTATATGCAATCTCAGCATCGTTTGCTCCGATCTGAGTTACATTTCCACTGTCTGAAACAATCATTCTTGCTGTACCAGCATTGTTGGAGATATATAGATCTGGTGTTGCAGAAGAATTAACACCAAGCCATATACTTCCAGCACCATCTGTTCTTCCAAGACCAAGAGCATATGCCTCACTTGCCGCCTTAAGCAATGTTCTTCCACCTGATACTTCAAGTTTTTGGCCGGGCGTTGGTGTTCCAATACCAACCTGTCCACTTGCATCAATTATGAAAGGTGTTGTGTCACCTGAAGAATCATTAACCCTAAAGCTTGCACCAGAGGTTGTGTTTGTGAGTGTTAGAAGCTCTGCAGAAACATCGTAGAAGAAAGGTGCGCTTGAATCAGTACCCCCAAAAGCAACATCTAAACCGGCATAGCTGTATATAACATCAGGGGTTGGAGTCTCATTAACATCCCAAAGATTAGGAAGATTGCTTAAGGTTGCTTGAACTGCTAGCCAATTACTTCCGTTATACACTCTCAAAACATCATTTGTACCATCGTAATATACTTGTCCTGCCGCTACATTTGAGTATCCAGATCCTGTTGCACTTGCTAAACTATCAAACTGAAACTGCTTTGCTGCGGCCGAGGCAGAGATTGCATATGGGGATGCTCGAACCTGCATTCTATTGCCCGCAGAGTTCAAAAATGTCTCTGTAAATGTGGAACCATCGGGTGCAAAATCAACCTCCATATACACTGCAGTGTTGTTAATGAAGATATTACGGAAAGAACTCTCACTACCTGCTGTGAAACTTCCAGTTCCAAGTGCGAGATTAAAGATTCCGTTGAAATTTCCGATCTCAACATTGCTAAATACCTCACTTCCAAGCAAAGTGCCTGCAGATGCAGCAGTATAATACTCAACTCTGAAATCACAGGTATCGTTTGTAACTCCCAGTACAACACAGGTTGGTGAACCTGTTGTGACATTTAGTCCTTCATTTCCTGCATCATTTCTAACAACTTTTCCTTGAAAATTGAAAGTTTCATTAGCAAATACAGGAAGAACTTTGGCATTTAAGAAAATCGATGTGAAAAGTATAGCGAAAAATATCGCAACAACGCCTCTTAGGTTGTTTGGGCAGCTTTTGTTCATGTTGTTCATTTTCGGGACAGTTAATCCCAACCTTTTACAAAGTTTTCTTAAGGTGAACTTTGCTCTTTTATAGTAATAGAAAATGGGGTATCTGTCAAAAATATTTGCCCAATTTTTAACAGGCTAATTATCCCTTTACAACAACGTTAACCACCCTTCCAGGTACATAGACAAATTTGATTATCTCACGACCCTTCACATATTCACTAATAATGGCGTCAGAGAGCACTAATTCACGCACCTTCTGCTCATCGATATCGTTGTATATATTTACCCTATTCTTAACTTTTCCGTTGATTTGGACTGGAACTTCGACAAAGTCTTGTTCTAGAGCTGACTTATCAACCTCTGGCCACCTCATCTCATGAACGGATGTTTTGTTACCAAGCATCTGCCATAGCTCTTCTGTTAGAAACGGCGCATATGGAGAAAGTAGCACTATATATTTTTCTATACTCTCCTTTGAAACTTTCTCACTTCCTTCAGTCTCGAAAGTATTAAGAAGTTTCATAAATGCAGCAACTACGGTATTATATTGGAAGCCTATAAGAGAATCTGACACATTTTCAGTTGTTGTATTGATCTCCTTTTTAACCAAATCACTATCCTCCCCCCACTTTCCACCATCTACAAACTTATGGACTCTGTCTAAAAATCTCTTTGCACCCAACATCGCCCTATCATTCCATGCCATAGTTCCATCGAATGGTCCTATAAACATCATATATACTCGAAGAGCATCTGCACCTACCTTCTCAACCATCTTTTCAGGAACAATTACATTTCCTCTGCTCTTGCTCATCTTTCTTCCATCTTGGCCAAGGATGATGCCATGAGATATTCTCATATCATATGGTTCTGGGGTATTAACTGCTCCAAGATCATACAAAAACTGGTGAATGAAGCGTGAATACAAAAGATGCAATGTATTGTGCTCATCACCACCTAGGTAGTAGTCAACTGGCATCCAATACTTCATCTTTTCACTGTCAGCAATAGCTTTTTCATTTGTAGGATCAAGGTATCTAAGGAAATACCAATCACTTCCTGCCCAGTTTGGCATTGTATCTGTCTCCCTTTTAGCTTCCCCTCCACACTTTGGACACTTGGTATTTACCCAATCAGTCATCTTTGCAAGAGGACTTTCCCCTGTATCTGTTGGTTCATACGCCTCCACATCAGGCAAAACAATTGGTAGTTCACTTTCATTAACTGGATTCCAACCACACTTTTCACAATCTATCATTGGAATTGGTTCCCCCCAGTAGTGTTGACGACTAAAGATCCAATCTCGAAGATGATATCTAACCGTTCTTTTACCCCAACCCTTCTTCTCAAGATATTCCATCATCTTTACAGTTGCATCGTGTATATCCAATCCGTCTAAGAAGCCGGAATTAATCATAGTTCCCTCTTTCTCTTGAACTTGATCAACAGAAACAACCTCTGAGCTGTCACCATCGGATCCAACAACGACTCTAGCAATCTCGATACTGAACTGCTTAGCAAACTCAAAATCCCTTATGTCGTGGGCTGGAACACCAACTACCGCACCTGTCCCAACTGTACCTAGTACAAAATCAGCTATCCAGATCGGAAGCTTCTTTCCATTAAGATTGTTGATTGCGTACAGGCCTGTGAAGACGCCGGTCTTTTCTCTACCTGTTACTTCCTTCTGCCTATCTAGCTCAGATTTTGATAGTGACTTGCTAACATACTCCTTAATTGGATCAATATTTTCGGCGGTTGCAATCTCACCACTTACCAATTTAGTTGCAAGCTGGTGTTCTGGGGCAAGAACAATGAATGTTGCGCCAAAGTTTGTATCAGGTCTTGTTGTTGATACAGTTACACTCTCATCTCGCCCTTCGATATCATATGTAATATCAATCCACTCTTTCCTATCTATCCAGTTAATCTGAGCAGCCTTAACCTTTTCAATGAACTGTGTATCTTTCAAACCATCAATTAACCTATCTGCATAATCTGTTATCTTAACAATCCACTGACTGATGTTTCTTTTCTCTGTTTTAGTTCCACATCTCTCACAATTTCCATCAACTACCTCTTCATTTGCAAGTCCAATCTTACAAGATGGACACCAGTTGATTGGCCTTTCTTCCTTTATTGCCAAGCCTTTTTCGAATAGTTTGATGAATATCCACTGTGTCCATTTATAGTATTGTGGATCTGTTGTGTTTACCTCTCTGCTCCAATCAAATGAAAGTCCTAGCTCATCCATCTGCTCCCTAAACTTAGCAGTATTTTCCGCAGTTACATCTCGAGGTTTCTTCTTCATCTTGATTGCATAGTTCTCGGTTGGAAGTCCAAATGCATCCCAACCTATCGGAAAGAGCACATTGTATCCTTTAAGTCTTAGAAACCTTGCATATACATCTCCTCCCGTGAAAAAGAATGAGTGCCCAACATGTAGTCCACTTCCACTAGGATATGGGAATTCAACAAGAACATATTTCTTCTCTCTTTTATCAAAATCAACAGCCTTTCCATACTCTCCACCTTTCCAGATCTCTTTCCACTTGCTCTCAATCTTTTTTGGGTCATACATAATATTAATATTATATCTTAAATATATCGTTAACAGAAAGTTTTACGGTGAAAATATTCTCCCCTAAGGGAGCAGAAGGAAAAGTGAGTTGTACAATATCACTTTTGTCATATGTTGGATTATATCATATGGATTAAAGTGTGATTAGAACAATACCAATGAATGCAATGAAGGTTAATACTAACCTTCTCTTATATCTATCAAGCTTAACTCCATATATGAAATACTCAGCAAGCATTATTATAAATACTGCCGTATTATCAACTGCATCAGCGATCGGAAGTGCAATTCCCATTGAGAATGCAACATACTTTAGCTTGTTAAAAATGAAGAAGAGTACAATTAGCTTTGCAAAACTCCAAAATATCTTTGGCTTCTTCCAGAACACCTTTGCCTGTGTATTGATCTGCCTCCTATCAATTGCATAGTACAGAGGGATTGCAATTAATACATCAAGAAGTTGGTAGTAGTGTGGATCTATATCTTGGACGATTAACTTTGAGGCACTAAGTGCAAGTCCAAAGAGTCCCGCGCCAAGTATTGCCATTCCCTTTGCGCCACTTGGTGAGAAGAACTTCCTAAGTTCCTGCATATTAACTTTGGGCATATTTAACATGAAGATAGCGACAAGCACTATTGATATTCCAAGCCATTGGGTAATAGATATAACTTCGTTGAAAAGTATCTTTCCCATAATGGTGCTCACAATTATGGAAAACATCATTAAAACTGAGATTGTACTAGCATTCTCTGTTTTATAACTAGTAAAGTAGAGATTATTCGCAGCGTAAAAAAGAAGTAGTGCGATAATAAGGATAATCCAGGTTCGAATATCTAGTGGTGTAAATGGGATATCAAATATAATCATCCAAACTAGTGTAAGAACAAGTGTAACTATATTTCCAACCAACAAAAACCCCCTACTATTAACCTCTTTATGTTTTTTTAGTTGGAAGTTTGTACCAGCTTCAGCCAATCCAAGTGCAAATACTCCAATAATTATCAGATATACAGGATTCATAGTTGGAGAATACAAGATGTAGGAATAATTAACAACACTGTGGACCTGAAGGGAATTGAACCCTTGACCCCTTCCATGCCATGGAAGTGCTCTAGCCAACTGAGCTACAGGCCCTAATCTTTAACATGGACTCAGCCGGAGTTGAACCGGCGACCTTCGCAATGCGAATGCGACGTTCTACCACTCTGAACTATGAGCCCTCGATATTGAGTATACTAAATGATCTGATTAATAACCACAAAGATGTGATTTGAAGTATGGAGCAGGGTTAACACCCCTCCAGTTACCACCTGAAAGAAGCATGAAGTGAACATGAGTACCATATGCTGTACCACTCTGACCCATCTGACCAATTGATTGACCACCACTAACAAACTGACCATTTCTAACATATATTGCATTCATGTGACCATATACTGATGAGAGACCATTTCCGTGATCAATTACAACGGTCCAAGCAAGATTGCTACCACCCACCCTAACACCTGGAGGAGGACAACTACCGTAACAGCCTGCAAAACGAACTGTACCCGGAGCTGTTGCAACAAGCTCAGGAGAAGCACCATCTGCAATATCAATACCGTTATGGAACCAGCTGTAACACCTTGAGATTGAACCCCTACCACCCTTCACTGGCCAATTTAGAAACCTTCCAACACCTGAAACTGTTTGACTGCTTTGAAGTGAGCCAGGTCTGCTTGCAACTACACCGGAATACACTGGAGTACTTGGTTTCGGTGTTGCGATTGGCTGACCGTTGGGTATGAAGATTGATTGACCTGCTGTTAGGTCAAATGGTGGGAAGAGTGTTTTGTTAACGTCGATAATGTCGTCTGCTCTAGATTTATATGTCTTTGCAAGTTTTTCAATGGTATCACCCTTTTTAACCTTAACAACAACACCATCCCCTGGTGGAAGTGTTAGTTTCTGACCTGGTTTGATTAGAGAGTATGTATTTAGGTCATTTGCCCAAAGAATTGTCTGAACACTGATTCCGTTGTCATATGAGATCTTTGAGAGTGTATCTCCAACCTTAACAACATATGTAATTGTATCTACATTCTCCCTATCCTCTGGCTTAACAGTTCTTGTTGAGCCACGAATTGCAATTAGGTCACTTTGGTTTTCAATCTCACCTGCAACTGAAACACCTAAAAGCTGTGCACTTGTTGGTGTTAATCTATAGTTCGAGGAGATGAAGAGTACGACAATAATGACAAGGCTCACAAACTGAACTGAGAGTTTGAAAAGGCTTCCTCTTCCCCAGAACATCTTCTTAACAATAAATCTTCTAATGCCACTTGTATATTCAGAGAACACCTCAGATATTACAGAAAGAAGAACCATTAATATTCTTAAACGAATACCGATATACAAGAGAAGTTCTGAAAGAAATCCGAATATGGAGTAGTTTGAATTCTTGCTTAACCTTCTCAAATACCTATACGCAGACAGACTAACCCTAACAAATATATTGTCTGAATCTTTTTGCAGAAAGGATATTGAGGTATCATTGCTTACATCACCATCTTCAAGTGATGATATTAGGTTTCTGAAGTTTAACGCTCCTAGATTTTGTAACGATTCATCATCGTTTCTCATGTATGAGAATTATATCAGAATTAAGCCTCGTGAAGTGTAGCAAGAAATTCTTCGTTGGACTTTGTCTTTTTCATTCTTGAAGCCAATACCTCTGTTGGATCTTCATTCTGGTCAAGAAGCTCTAACATTCTTCTAATTCTCCATGATTGATTTAGAACCTCTTTTGAAAGAAGTCCCTCTTCATTTCTAGTTCCTGATGCTGTTACATCGATTGCAGGATATATTCTTCTGTTTGCAAGCTTTCTATCAAGGTGAAGTTCCATGTTTCCTGTTCCTTTGAACTCTTCATACACAAGATCATCCATTCTAGAACCTGTATCAACAAGTGCTGTCGCAACGATTGTTAGACTACCACCATTTTCAAAGTTTCTAGCAGCACCAAAGAACCTTTTTGGAGGGTATAGTGCAACTGGATCAAAACCACCTGAAAGTGTTTTTCCTGATGTTGGCATAGTTATGTTGTATGCTCTTGCAAGTCTTGTGATTGAGTCCATGAGAATTATTACATCCTCACCCCACTCAACCATTCTTTTTGCCTTTTCAAGTGCCATCTCTGCAACTCTACAGTTATGCTCTGGAAGTTCATCAAAGTTTGAAGCAAATACCTCACCTTTAACACTTCTTTGCATATCTGTTACCTCTTCTGGTCTTTCACCAACAAGTACAACTATCAATTTTGCATCCTTATTATTTGCAGCAATTCCCTCAGCAATATCTTTAAGAAGCCAAGTCTTTCCTGCTTTAGGAGGAGATACAATCATTGCTCTTTGACCAAATCCGATTGGTGAAAGAAGATCAATCATTCTGGTTGAGATTATCTCTGACTTTGTTTCAAGCTTAATCTGTTTGTTTGGGAAGATTGGTGTTAGTTTATGAAAGAATGGTCTGGAAGCAGCCTGTGCAGCTGGTTTTCCATATACGGTATCAACTCTAAGAAGACTTAAATACTTCTCCTTATCCTTTGGAAGTCTTGCAGGACCTGATACAACATCTCCTGTTCTTAGACTAAATTTCTTAATCTGTGAACCTGAAACATATACATCATTCTCTCCTGGAAGTACCCCATCTGTTCTAAGTACACCATGTGAACCATCGTTCATAACTTCAAGTATTCCTTCGACAAAAACATAACCGTCTTTCTCGGTGGAAACCTTAAGTATCTCAATAATGAGTTCTCGCTTTTGGAGTTCCATATACTCCTTCATGCCAAGTTTCTTGGCGGAAGCACGCAAATCTGCGAGAGTTTGCTGCTCTAATTCCTTAATGCTTATGCCCATATCTAATGTGGAAAAATAATTAAAAAGTGAAATATATTTACATCTACCTTCAGTATATGAAACAGAATTTTCTATGTCAAATATCAAAGGATATTGTAAAAAGGTTGGGATCGGTACTGCCCCGACCGACCCCGATCTATAAATACCAAACGAAGCATGTATAAACAGATCGGCGTACAAAATATTGTATCCATAATCCCCTTTTCCGAGGGCCCAGTAAATGGGGACTCCATAACCAAACCCTGGGAGAAAAGGACTAAATATCTGAAACTCATCCTATTGTCCAGTTGTGTTTAGCACCCCAGACAACGGGAAAAACTTCAGATATCCACAATATTTAAATGAGCTTCCATAAGTATACCCCATACAATCTACTAGTGTCAACCCATAAGTGATATACACATTCTACAACAAACATCGGAGACACTCAAACGACCCTTTAGAACACGTAAATCAGCAGCAAGATATACGATATTCATTTCATGTGTTACGAGAAAAAATAGAAGTATAAGCTGTTACGCAATTGGTGGATATTAGAGAGGTATGCTTACAAATCTTTGAGACAAAGCGTTTGGGAACCTTTCTTCTTCGTTGCTGTGCTAACTACATTCCCATACCCTAGCCTCTTTGCCTCGGCACTGACAACTGAGTAGTTAAAGCCAGATCTAATGTCACCAGTAAGGCCAACTTCACCATAATAAAGAGTCTTTCTATCCAATTCTTTATCATTAACAGCGGCCTTAATTGCAGCACAAACTGCCAGATCAATACTTGGATCATCAACTGTCAAACCACCTGCAATATTTACGAAAACATCCTTGTCACCCAAAAACACCCCACCTCTTCTTGAAAGGACAGCTGTTAACATATCTAGTCTTGGCTTTTTGATTCCATTTGCAACTCTTCGAAGCGGACCAAAGTCACTACCCCTATCAACAACAAGTGCCTGGACTTCAACAAATACCACCCTACTACCCTTAACCATAGCTCCGATTGCACTACCTGGACCACCTTTTGACTCCTCAAGAAAAACCTTAGAAGGATTACCAACCTCATCCATACCACCACCTTTCATTTCAAACACACCTATCTCCTGTGTTGATCCATACCTATTCTTAACCCCTCTAATTATTCTAAATTGATTAAACTCAGCGCCTTCAAATGAAATTACAGCATCAACAATATGCTCTAATACCTTTGGACCAGCAATATTACCATCCTTATTCACCTGACCAACAATTATCATTGGCACACCAACCTCTTTTGCGACCTTTGTTAATATCGCACCACTCACACGAACCTGCCCGATACTGCCAGAATAGCTGCGAGATGTTTGAGAACTAACTGCCTGTATTGAATCTACAATTACAAGATCATAGTTGGAATTTCTTATTAACTCAGAGATATTTTCAACATTAGTCTCGTCTGTAACATCTAATTGCAACGCACTCTTACTATGGGAGGCCACACCCCCAACCCTATCAAACCGAGAGTATAGCTGAGATGTTGATTCCTCTCCAGAAACATACAGGACCTTCGATTTTTGCGAAACATTCTTTGCAACCTGAAGAAGTAGTGTAGATTTTCCAATACCTGGCTCACCTGCAAGAAGTACTACACTTCCAGCGACAATTCCACCACCAAGTACCCTATTTAGCTCAGCAAAACCACTATCCAACCTATCTTTCACAGTATTCTTTGAAAGTTTTGATATATTTACAGCCTTAGCAGGCTTTGATTTCTTAGTACCAGTACTTGCGCTGCTCTCGTCCTCAACCTCAACAATACTCTCCCACTGACCACAATTACCACACCTACCCTCCCATTTAAGAGGTGAAGCACCACAATTTGTACAAAGGAATTTCATATCTAATTATACACTACTTCCCAATCTCAATCTTTCCACCCTTCATTACAAATTTAACCACTCTTGTACCTTTTTCAACAGAAACACCACTTTCTAGAAGATGATTTGCGAGAAGTACCTCAACACTATCCTGCAACTGCCTTTTTAGCGGTCTTGCACCATACTCTTCACTAAAGCCGTTTTTCACAATCTCATCCTTAACCTCTTTGTTTAGTACAACCTTAACACCCTGATCCTTAACTCGAACATTTAACTGTGAAAGAAGTATATCTACAATCTTTTTTGCATCTTTTCTTGTTAGGGATCTAAATATTACAATATCATCAAGTCTGTTGATTAGTTCTGGTCTTAATGTTTCTTTAAGTTCACCAACCAGATCATCTTTCATATTCTCATATGCATTTTCAATGTCAGAATCACTCCTTTCACTGCTAACATCCACCTTATCTACAACAAATCCAAGTACTTTGTGTTTCTTGATCTCCT
>CAYQNB010000008.1:0-17429 GCA_964418805.1 uncultured Candidatus Saccharibacteria bacterium
AAGACGTGGATTGATTGCTTTAATTAGGGATACTGTTTCAACAAGCTGTCCAAGCCCTTCAAGTGCGAAATATTCACACTGTATCGGTATTATGATGTTTTGAGCAGCACTTAGTGCGTTAATTGTTAGTAGTCCAAGAGATGGTGGACAATCAATTATGATGTAGTCCATCTGCTCTTTAAATTCTTCAATTGCTCTTTTTAGGATTGTTTCTCTTGAGAGCATATTAACCATCTCAATCTCAGCTCCAGCAAGTGAGAGGTGAGAGGGGACAAGGTATAGGTTAGGGGTACTAGTTGATACAAATACAGATGATATGGAGTCTCCTTCGATTAGTATATTGTATATACTTTTATATGGTGCATTTGTCTTATTGTCCCAATTCTCCTTATCATATTTCAGTCCAAATCCAATTCCAGAGGTGAGGTTTGCTTGTGGGTCTAAATCTATTGCTAGTACTTTCTTTCCAAGGTTAGCAAGGGTTGCTCCAAGGTTAATTGCTGTTGTTGTTTTTCCAACTCCTCCTTTTTGATTTGCAATTACAAATGTCTTCATCAATATTTAGTATATGATGTTTCACGCAGTGAGTAAAGTGTATCGGGAAATTATGCTATAGAAGAATCAACCTCCTCAATTATATGAGAGATATTTCCAGTTGAAAGAGCGAAGGTTGCATCTCCATCAATCAAAATTGGAGGAACTGAAAATGAAAAATCATCCATATCTATGAGAATCCTATATTCATTAGTCTCTTCTAGAGATCTCTCTAGTGTTGCAACTTTAGAGAAAGGAGTAGTTTTCAACTTTAAATTGTGGGTGTCCTCGCGACTTTCATTATTCTGTGATTCTAGATAAACTTTATTTAAGAATAGAGTTGGATAAGGTCCACGATAATGCACACATAAACTATCTCCATTTCCTAGATCTATCTCAATATGCATTGCATTCATAAGTATAAGACGACCATTAGTCTCGTCTAAAACTTCATAGCCTAAGATTTTGTAGGGGTAAGAAAAGCGAAATCCGGTACTGTCATATTCTTTACTATCAAGAGAATGTTTTCCCAATTCGTCATTTCGCCCAAATCTCTTTACTAAAGCTTTCATACCGTATTATACCACAGATAGGGCCTATAGTGCATAGTCTTCATGCTTAACAATCCTGAAGTTGTTAAATGGGAAGTATACTAACCATGCTTTACCCTTTATATCTTCTCTTGGAACAGCTCCAAATACTCTTGAATCTGAACTGTGTGGTCTGTTGTCTCCTACAACGAAGTAATAACCTTCTTGAATTGGAAGTGTTTCGCCCTCTCTTAGAGCCTCAGCACCACTTGTATATACGCTTGGATCAAGATATGAACTCTCATCTAGAAGTTGATTATTCACATAGAACCTTCCATCTCGAAGGGAAACAGTATCTCCTGGAAGTCCTATGACTCTTTTGATGAAATCTTGTGTTTCTGAGTACTTGAATATGACAACATCACCTCTCACTGGATCTGCAAACTTATACAAAACCTTGTTTGCAATTAGATGTTCACCATTTTGAAAATTTGGAACCATTGAAGTACCAACAACCTCGTGTGGGGTCATGAAAAACAGATATAGCACTACGGATATTGCAAGTGCTACAACAATTGCTTCAATACTTGAAAATACAAAAGAACCAAGAGAGGCAAAGAAATTAGAAAGCTTCTCCATAGGTGTTCTAACCTCTTCTACTTGTTCGTACATTTTTGAGCAGTTTAAATTATTAATCTGCCGCTACAGGGAATCGAACCCTGGTTAACAGGATGAAAACCTGTCGTCCTAAACCACTAGACGATAGCGGCACACTTGAATATTTTACTTTATTTTATTACTTAAGAAAAGCTGTTCTTCCTCAAATGTTGCTCTTCTAAAGCTATTTAGTTCCTTATCAAGTATATATCTTCTATTACACTTACACTGTATCATTGTTTTCTTCTCTGAAAGCTGTCCTACGATTGTTGCTTTATCCAATGGAAATGTACATCCAACACACATTCTTCTATTAAGAAGAACCTTTTGAAATGGAGATACTATTCTCTTTAACATTATTAAGTTTTTAAACTAATCTGCCGAGGACAGGAGTTGAACCTGCAAGGAATTCCTTCCGCTTGCTCCTAAGGCAAGTGCGTCTGCCAGTTTCGCCACCTCGGCAAAGAGCAGATTATTATACTATACATGAGAGTTTAAACAAACTATGCTCCAGATTCTTCAATTAGAGCGCCAAATACCTTTATATATCCATCTTGTACAAATGGGGCATTAGAGAGGGCATCAGCTTGTGGCATTGAAGGAAGTATTGCATCATCTCGTAGATCTGAAAGCTTAACCTTTCTAAGTGACTTTACCTTAACTTTAGATATATCTACCTCATCAAGTGTTTTAACTGATTCAAGAATTGTTGCCATCTGTGGTGCAAACAGATCAAGCTCTTCTTGAGTTAGTCTAATCTTAGAGAGTTTTGCTAAATGTTTTAGATCTTCTTTTTTCATTATTTTACCAACTTTATTAATATATCTTTAACTTTAACAGGATCTGCACTTCCTTTTGTCTCTTTCATAACCTGTCCTAGCAGAAACATTAGTGAAGCTTCTTTTCCATTATTGTAGTCGGTAACGGCTTGTGGGTTTTGTTCAATTACACTTTTTGCAATCTCTTCAAGCTTTCCATCATCTGATATCATCTCTCCACCTTCTTCAAGAAGTTCGTCTAGATCTTTCTTTTGTTCAACACTATTAATCAATATCTCTTTTGCCTTACTATTTAAAACCTTTCTATCAATCACTTTTCTAATTAGGTTTGCAAGTTGCTGCTGTGATATACCAAGTTCTGTAATATCAACAGATTTTGTATTTGCAAGTGAGAACAGTGTTACAGTTATCCAGTTTGAAGCCTCTTTTGCAGCAAGCTTTGTATCAATATCGCTATCTAAAAGCTTAACTGTATTCTCAAAGTATTGTGCTGTTTTAATTGTTGTACTTAGAACCTCTGCATCATACTCGGAAAGGCCATACTCTTTAACAAACCTAGCAATCTTTTCGTTTGGTAGTTCAACAAGCTCAGCTGATATTTTTTCAATATCAGATTCTGAGAGCTCAATAATTGGTATATCTGGTTCTGGGAAGTATCTATAGTCCTGTGCACTCTCCTTTGATCTTTGAAACTCTGTTATTCCTTTTTCAGGGTTCCAACCTCTTGTTTGCTGAATGATCTCTTTACCAGCCTCAATCTCTGATATTAGTCTTTCTGTTTCATACTCAATTGCTTTTTGTACAGCTGATATTGATCCGATATTTTTAATCTCAACCTTTGGATTTAGCTTAAAACCTTTCTTTGCAACAATCTTTCCCTCTACATACTCCCAGCTTCCCTTTAGCTGTACAGAAAGATTTGGTTCACATCTCATCTGACCTTTCTCCATATCTCCATCTGATACATTTAGATATCTAGCAATCTGTCGAATTGTACTTGCATACTGCTTTGCAACAGAAGCGCTTCTAATGACAGGTCTGGATACAATCTCAATTAATGGTGCTCCTGATTTGTTGTAGTCAATTAGAGAATATTCTTTTCCATCATTGTCTGTGTGGTGTGTTGATTTTGCGACATCTTCCTCCTGATGTATTCTTTCAATATCAATCTTAATATCTTCTCCATCTACCTTAAACTCTACATACCCATCAGAACATATAGGTTGATCATACTGACTGATCTGATATCCTTTTGGAAGATCAGGGTAGAAGTAGTGCTTTCTATCAAATCTAATCTCACTCTCAATATCACAGTTTGTTGCAAGGCCCATCAGTATACAAAGTTCAACAGCTCTTCTGTTTGGAACAGGGAGTGCTCCAGGAAGTCCTAAACAGACAGGGCAGGTGAGTGTGTTCTGTTTTACCTGAAAGTATCTATTTGAGCATGAACAGAACATCTTACTTTCTGTGTTGTTCTGTACATGTATCTCTAATCCAATTATTAGGTCGTACTTATCATTCATATTTTGTTATTTTATCATATTTTTAATCCAATATTTCTTTATGGCATTCAAGGAAAGTGTTGAAAGAAGATAGCCTAATGTTGGGACGATAGAGTTTAAAAGCGGATGTGAGTAATCAATAGAAATCAAGAATATAGATATTAACAAATATGTCATTAAACCGATCACAACCTTTCTCATCGTACTTGTTTCCCACGATTTATTCTGCTCAACGCGTAAATTGCGATTATTAATCTTTAGCACTTCTTTTTCGAGGCTTTTGACTCTTTCATCTATATTCATAATTTGTTAATAAAATTTAAATTATCACCCAAATACCTCAAGAGTATTTGGACTCTTTGATCTACTTTCACTAACTTCCTTTTTCTTAGAAAGAATGTAAAAAGTTCCTCTCCCAATACCTTTCTGTACTATGTATCCTTTCTCAAGAAGATCTTGAAGATCTCTGAAGGAAGTCATAAAGGAGATTCCCATCATCTTTGTATATTCATTTCTACTCACTTTCCCTTCTACTTCAAGATAGTCTAGCATCTTCATCTGTCTTGGATTTAGTTCTACATTAAGTTTATTATATCTTTTAACCTTATTATCAAACATACTCTTATATTCATTCAAAACATCCATTGAGGTTAATGAGAGTGTGTAGAGAAAGGCTTCGATAAAGATTGTTAGATCTCTCTTACTTTTTGCCATCTTATGTGCTGAGAGAATGTCGGAGTTTATAAATTCAATTGATTTAGCAACAGGTATTACATTGTTAGGGTTATATCCATACTCTTTTAGCAGTACTGAGATTGTTGAAACTGTACTAATCTGATTTAGTGTGAAGAACGGTGCTTTATCTATCAACTCATACAAGATTATGGCAATCTGTATTAGCTTGTGTGTTTTAATCTTTGGTTCTACAAACCATTTAAATATATCTTCAAAATATCTTTCAAACACGATGTTTGGGTAGAATTCTCTATTTTTGTACCATGTATCAAATATCTCATTTGGTTTTTCAGAAAAGGTTCTAAGTCTTCCTTGATCCCATTGGTCAACAATTCCTTTAGATATGATCTTGTTAATATGTATCATTAACTCTGTTGAAGGTCTGATGAAAGATGCGCTTGTATATGATGTAATGAAATCATGAACACTTCTGTAGTTGCTAAACACCTTCATCTTTGATTTTGCAGATGGAAGGACTTTACCTCTTTGTACACTTAATGCCTTGCTATATCCAATCTCAAAACCAATTAGCTGTCCAAGTGCGTTAATATCCTCGGCGTGGAATTTCTCAAAAAGTGTTTCAAAGTGTGTTTGTGGTATTGGAAGGGATGATATCTTTTCAATTGCTAATTCATATTTAACAATATATGCAAGAATCAGGTTTGTAATTGTAAAGGTTGGTGTATACATAATATTTTTAATCTTTAAAAGCTGGAGGGCAGGATCGAACTGCCGACCTACTCTTTACGAAAGAGTTGCTCTACCAACTGAGCTACACCAGCGTAACATAATTGTTACGATTCTAACAGATGTGTTTCTCCTAATCAATTAGGGATATATATTTTGTGGAGATTGTGGAGTATTTGTAGGGACTTGAGGTATATCAACCGGCTTATTACTCTGTTGTGTTAGATTCACCTGTACCTGCGGCTCTGGAGTCGCATCGGCAACTGGAGTTTGTATTGGAGCTTCAACTGGAATTTCTGGCGTTTGTGGTGCCATCATATCACTTGAGGCTGTTGGAGTAGTTGGGGTTGGTAAAGGTGCTGTAACCGGCTCTACAATGGGCTGTGCAAGTGTTGGAGCTGTCTCAACTGGTGCTTCTACAACTGTTGGAGCTGGTTGTACAGGTTGGATTGGAGGTAGAGTCATATCATTAACATGAGGGGCAGCTTGAACCTGTGGTTCTTGTGGAACTGGTAGATCTGCAACTACTGGTTGAGTTGGTGCACTTGGCTGTTCTTGTACTGCTTGCTCTGGCATTGCTGGTTTAACCTCTTCTTGAACAGGTTGTACAGGTGGTGGGCTTGAAGTTACATCAGGGCTTCCAACAACAGATGGCTTTCGAAGTTTGTTTGATCTTCCTCTTTTAATTAGTGTGAATATTACAAACAATATTGAAAGAAGAAGTCCAAATGCTGCCACAAGAAGAATTAGTGTTAGGTATCCAGAAGTTTCTATCCCAAATGATGAAAGTACATTTTCAATTGCTACGGTACTAATTACAGGTGTCTTATCCTCTCCACCTTCAATCTTTGAGTTTGATATCGCAATTAATGGGTCAAGAATCTCTGCTGAAAGAGGGTATAGGTTTCGAGCATTTTGGAAATCTGTTAGTGCATATTTATAATACTCTTTTTCAAAGTTTGTTACACCAGATACGATTGCTGTACTTGTACTACTCTCTTTAAGAAGAATACTGTTATCATTGATATACTTGCTTACCTCTTCAACAGAAACACCTGCATTAAAGTCTGCAGATTCTGCTCCCGTTGCAACCTTGTATGTAGCGACACCTACAACCTCACCAAGTGTGTTAAGAATAGGTCCGCCACTATTTCCATATGAAAGCGATGCATCAACCTGAAGAAGATCAAATTCACCAGATCCATTTGGTTTAATTGCACTAATACTTCCATTTGTAATTGTTGCGATTCTGCTTGCTTCAGATGAGAAGAGTGATTGATTGTCAGCAGCACCTGGATATCCAATGACAACAATCTTTTGCCCAGATGAAAGCAGATTATGATCTGAAAGAGTTAGGGCAGGGAAGTCCTCGCCACTCTTAGTCTTTAAAATCGCAAGATCAGGCTTTGTAATCGTTGAAGTCTCTCCTCTGGCTGAGGAAAGCATCATTCTATACTGTGAATCAACCTGTCCATCAATTACGTCGGTTAGTATATGACTACTTGCATTTGAAAGGCCTTTGCTAATTGGGTCGTAGAGGAATGATTCATCTTGTTCAATATAGTTCTCATAGTTTGCTTTTAGTGCAATCGTTTCATTATCTACAACTGCTACAAACAGATCGATTATGAGATATACCAATTCGCTTGATGAGATTAGGGTTGGATCAATATTATTGGTTTTTAGATACTGCACTACATCAAGAGTGAAGTCTGCCCAGAATGGATCAAGTGTTGTTTTAGTGTTGATTAGAGAGGATAGGGCGATATCAACTGGGTCTGGTGTCGATACATGACCGTTTGTGACGATATATCCATCTGAGGAGATATAAAAGCCTGTACCAAGTCCTGCAGTACAAAGTTCATACACATTCCCACTTGTGTTAGCCATGTCAGAAACAGTTTTAACATCAAGATCAACACATGCTTTATTAAAGATATGTACAACTGCAGGTTTTCCAATTATTGCACTTCTATCTATTTCAACTGTTGAAGTACCAAGTACATTACCATTCTCATTTCCACTTACAAAGATTGAACTTCTAACTGGTTCTGAGAGTTTGATGCTATTTATCAGTTTATTCGATTCATTAATTGCTTTTGAGCTTGCTTTGGTTAGGTTTGCTTTGATAATAATGAGAGTTTCCCCATCACTGCTTGGCCCAGATATTAACATTACATGTCTATCATCAAACTGTTTATATTCGTATATGGTTTTTAGATATTTTTGCCCTGAAATTTCAATCTCTTTCTTGTCCTCTACTATCTCAAACCCTTTGTCTGCATGATATTCCTGATCATATCCAACATTTGTGCTGTGAAGTGCAGCAAAGTCGGGAGTCTCTGTGTACAGATCTTGGGTTGATATGCTAAGTGAGTTGTATGAGCTCTTAAGAGCGCCAGTTTCATGCTCTGTACTTCTAAAGTATAGTGCTAGGTAGTATTCAGAACTAGAGGTGATCTCCCACATATCTTTGTCATACTCCATCTCTAATCCACCACTACTAAGTGCTATCTTAATCTCATCTTCAATATTCTCAGGACTTAACTCTGCTGAAAGAAGCATCTTTGCGTAGTCTGATGCAACCTCGGTTACGTCAAATCCATCAGGGTATGTTGACTCTGTAAATATATAGTGTGTACCTAGATCTCTAAAGACAATATACTTTTTTACAATACTTTTCTTTGTACTGTCTATGAAGTCCGTTTTAACATATGAGATCTTTGCATATGAAAGTCCTTCAACCTCTCCAACTTCATCTTTTTGTACCTCTTCATAGATGTTGGAGTATTGGTATATAAGGTCATCAATCGGATTCTTACCACCTTTTTCAAGTAGTTTTATATTTGTATATAGTTCTAAACTGTAACTACCATTCTTGTATACACTTACTGATTTACTAGATTCCGAAAGCTTATACTTTCCAGAATCATATGTGAAAAGCACATCAAGCTCGGGTGAGTAGTATTGGTCTTCGCTGCTAGTTTTTCCTGTATAAACTAACTGTTTTCCAATCTCAGCAGCTGTTTTCTCATCAATATTTGCTAGTACAATCTTTTTCTGTTCTCCTTTGCCTTTAAATGAGTTGTATAGTGAGTATCCAATGATTGAGAAAAGAATTAGGGAGTTAACAAGTGTTAGGAGCAGTCCAATTTTCAGTACTTTTGATGTTCCTGAAGTATCTTTTAAGGTTTGATCCACGTTTTTGGCAGTTTAATATTACTCTTTAGAAATTACATTACTCTAGAAGTTTTTGCAATATATAAAAAGCGAGAGACGGGACTCGAACCCGCAACCTTCTCCTTGGGAAGGAGACATTCTAACCAATTGAACTACTCTCGCAATATGTGATTATATAGATTATAGGTGTCTTTTTAAAGTTTCTCGTACTGAGGAGTATAGATTTAAGCTGTCTAGTTTTGAAATATCAATCCAAACAGGCTTACCTTCAGATGAATTTTCAATAATCCCTGTCGTTTCAACCTCAAATACCAGTGAAAGTGTACCAATACCTTTATATCTTGATTCTGTGCTGCCAAGATATTTATATGATTTAACTTTCAACCCGGTTTCTTCAGTGACCTCTCTTTTTAGTGCTTGTTCAGCATTCTCACCACCTTTAATTACACCTCCAGGTATTCCAAAGCTATTGTTATATGAAAGATCTATCAGAAGTATCTTTTTCTTATCTCGGATAATTGCTGAAACAGAAATAATTGGAGGTATCTCAGTTCTCAGAATTGCTGAAAAAAACTTGGTTATGAGAATAAGAAGTAGAGCTCTATACAGAAACCATTTAGCCTTAAATGATTTTTTATCTACTCCGCCCATTCACTTTTCTGTATTATCTCAGATAGTACCCAGTCATAATCACCATTTACAACATTTGCATCACAATATTTACATGTTCCTGCTACATCTACTTCAATTGGAGCTCCACAGTTTGGACACTTTCTATCAAATATTCCATCCTTAATCTTTGTTTTTAGATTAGATCTTCTGATATATACCCAATATTCTGTAAATGGGGGAGACTGCTTCTTATCACCCTCTACAACTGTTTCTAAATCATCCTCACTAACCTTGTAATCTCTCATTGATGCTCTAATCTTCATTGTAATCTTGTGATAATCATCGCCGATATCAAATCTTGCAAAATCACTAGAACCAACAACGATATTTTCTAATACATTAACAATCTTTCTCTTTTTCATATTATCTATCTGCATCTGATGACTTTGAAACACATCCTCTGCCATAAAAGGTCTACAAACCTTCTGATCTCTTTCTGTCCAACCCTTTTGAACCGCCATGAAGACTTTCTTTGTATGAGCTTTAAACTTCTGTGCATCAAACTTTGGATCAAGCTCTTTGAGCTTATCCAACTCCTGCTTAATCTGTTCTGTACTCATTGAATGATTTGTACCTGTTGATGGCGCACCTGATGTTGTTGATATTGGAGGTCTTCCACCACCACCTTTCTTAGAAGCTAATACTAGGATTATTATAATTACTAACAATACTAAGCATGAGGTGAAAGAGAAGTCTGAACTGCCACCTGAACCGTTGCTAATATATCCACCACTGCTTGAACCACTTCCAAAGTCAAATGAACTACCACCACCTGAATCAAATCCACCACCTCCAAAGCTCTCACCACCACCTGCTCGTGCAAATATGAAAGATGATGAAAGAAGTGTTAAAAATATACCAAGTATTGTTGTCTTTAAGATATTCTTAATTTGCATATACTGGTTACTTAATATCTTCGTCTTTTTTTGGTTCTGTTGGAGCTACAGGAGTTTGAGCTGGAGCATTTGTATCACTCATAGCTTTCATTCCCATTGCAATTCCCATACCTGTTGCAGCAGCATCAGCAGCACTTGAACCAGCACCATCAGAATTCTTCATCCCATCTGCCATTCCAAGTTTAACTGCAGCATCAGCAGCATTCATATTGTTTGAGTATGCAAAGTCTCTTGTCATCTGTTTTAGTGTTGCCTCATCTTCTTCCTTAATATTCACTGTTACATTACCAAGCATTGGAATCTCAACTCCAAATTCAACAAACTGGGATTTTACTCTTTCAAGAACCTCAACTTCTAGTTCACTTGCAAGAGATGCAATACCAAGAACTGGTGTTTTATCATTTGCAACCTTCTCTGTTACAGTTTCTCTGAATACCTTTAACAGAAGATCTTTGATCCAATCTGTTAGCTGTTCATTTGTTTGAAGGTTCTGTGTTCCAATAAGGTTTAAGATTAGTTTCTCCGGATCTGTAACTTTCATTGAATATGCTCCAAATACACGAATACCAATTGCAAGATTTGTTGTTGGATCAATCACATTATCAATCATTCCACCAAATGGAAGATCTGCAAACTGTCTTGTTGAAACAAAGTATAGTTCAGAAAGAAGGAAGTCTCCACCTGTTGCACTATCAATCAGTGCACTTAAAAATGGAATACTTGCACCATCTAATGTGTGAGTACCTGCTTCAAGTTTTCCAGCGACTTCACCCTTTTTGAAAAAAAGTGCAACCTCATCTGCTTGAACTGTGAGCTGAGTTAGCATTCTGATATTTGTATCTGGCCATTTATACATAACCATATCTTTAGAGTCATCTGGCCTTGCTATGAACTCTCTTTTAACTTCTTTCTTAAACATATCGAAAAGTCCCATGTAACTAAATATTTAATTTAAATCTTTCTCTTTGTTTGAAAGGGAAGAGCTAACCTTTTTCCAATCATTCTTAAGTTGGTTTGAAAGTTTCTTACCAACCTCACTTGTTACTTTAGCATCATTTTTAAATTCTGCAACTACCTCACTTATGAGTGCTGAGTATTTCTTTGCATCTAGCTTCTTTCCAGTCTTTTTAAGAACTGCAATTCTGCTCTCTACCTCTTTTCTTGCCTTCTCATACATCGCTGTTGCATCCTTTGAGGTCTCTTTTGCGAACTTCTTAATATCTTCTCTTGTTTCTTTTCCTGATTTTGGTGCAAGAAGAAGTGCACCGACTGCACCAACTGTTGCTCCAAAAATGATTCCTTTAAAAAATGAGTTATTTGCCATTATATATTTCGTTTAGTTTATATTTAATACTACACGCATTGTGTTAGAATATCAAATGATCTTTCCAACCATCAATTTAGAAAAATCGCTTTGGCAAAAAGGTTTTGCAAATGTTGCAGGACTTGATGAGGCGGGTAGAGGTCCACTTGCTGGCCCTGTTGTTGCAGGTGCAGTGATGATTCACAAGCAGGATCAGATTGTTGTGGAGGTTAGGGATAGCAAGAAGATGAGTGAGAAGAAAAGAGAGGCTGCATATACTGATATCATTGCAAAGAGTACAGGTTGGGGTGTTGGTGTGGTTGATGCAGAGCAGATAGATAGGATAGGTATTCAGAAGGCAGTTCTTAAGGCAATGAAGATGGCGCTTGGAAATCTAGTTTCTAGTTGCAAACTTAATCCAGAATACCTAATTGTTGATGGAAAGGGTGTTTTAATGATACCTGGCTACAAGATGGAAAAAATCACAAAAGGAGATCTAAACCACTACAGTATTGCCGCAGCATCCATACTTGCCAAAGTAACAAGAGACAGAATTATGAAAGATCTAGCTGACAAATACCCACAGTATGGTTTTGCAAAGCATGTAGGATATGGTACAAAAGCACACATTGATGCTATCTACTCAAATGGTCCGTGTGAGATACACAGAAAAACATTTAAGCCAATAAGTGAATTAGTGTAGATTTTATACTTTTCAGGTTGTATAATTGCAAGTCCATTTATGGGCCGCTAGCTCATCAGGTAGAGCAACTGGCTTTTAACCAGTAGGTGCTGAGTTCGAGTCTCAGGCGGCTCACCACTCTCTATCACTAAGATTATTTACTTCAATAATGAAACTATTTTTAATAAGACATGGAGAAACAGAAAAGAATGTAGTTAATAAACTACATGGAATTGGAGATATTGAATCATTAACTGAGATAGGTAAGAAGCAGATCGAACTAACAGGTGAAGTATTGAAATCAGAAGGCATTGTAAAGATCTTCTACTCCAATGAACTACGAGCTAAAGATAGTGCAGTGATACTTTCCGAGTCTCTTAAATGTGATGTAGTTGAGGATAGAGGTCTAGGAGATAGAAATTGGGGTGATTTTACTGATAAGCCGTGGAGCGATGTAAAAGAAGTACTCGACCCTATGACTTTAGAAGAAAGATACAACTATACTCCACCTAATGGAGAATCATGGAAGGATTTTGAATCTAGGTTAATTACAGCACTACACAGAGCAATTGACCAATCACAAAACTCAAATCTAGTAATAGTTACACATGCTGCTGTAATCAGAGCTTTAATCCCATATCTACTTAAAGTCTCAAAAGAGGAAAGCTTCAAATATGATCCTGCAAATGCTTCAATCTCTGAGTTTGAATATGATGGGATGGTGTTTAAGCAAGTAAGAATTGATGATATCTCTCACTTAAATCACTAACTATTTTTTTAGATATTTAATTAAATTATTGATATAACGCAGTCAAATGCTAAGAAAATTAAAACAATTTATCTTTTCTCTGATTATATTAGTAACAATTCTTCAACTATATTCTTTTTTGGTAGCAGATAATGAGATTGATAGGTTAACTCGGATATTGATGTTTCTAGTTATTATTGGGGCTTTTTCATTTAGATTTATAAATCGAAGAGAATCATTTCAAGTTCCTTTTATGGACTTTTTTATTCACGCAACAACCTTTTTAATTGTAAATCTTTCATTCTGGGTTCATGCATTTATTATACTTTTAGTTAATCCTGAATTTAGCTTCTCAATGGGTTGGTTAGGTATATTAGTAGTTATGCCAGCTTTATGGGGAATCGGTTTGTTAATTGAAGCCATAACAGTCTTTAACTCAAAGGCTTGTAAAACTATCAAATCCTAATTCAAGCAGAACATTTCTTCATGATCATGATTATGGAATGTCGTTAATACCTCAGGTACAATACCTGTAAGAGCTGATATTTCTAGAATATTAAAGGGTTTTAGAATGTCTTCATAATCTAAGATCAAAATACTCTGTTCATCATCCTCATTAATACAAACCCCTGCTATCTGTATTGTTCCATTTGGTAATAATACAAAAGGGTGGTCGCTTGTAACTACTTGCACAAAGGGTGGGTTGATGTATAGGAGTATTGTAGAGGTCTCAAGAGCTTCTGGGACAACAATCCACCTCTTTCTTGGTTCAACTCTCCTGCCATCGTACCAAAATCCATCACTTCCTCTTATTACATCAGGATATCTAATGCCATTTACTTCCATAGTTTCTATTCATAACTTACAACACAATCTCCTCCTGATGGAAAGTTTATGCAACCAAGAGTTGATTTAGATTGATAGGTAAAGATATTGAAAAGTACAATAGAATTAGAAAAGAGGATAATTCAAGTTACTCTATATTTTTGGATGTTTTAAATGCCAATCAGTTTTAGATTGATATATCCTACCTAATTCTAGTAGATCAGCTTCAGAACCGTGCTTTCCAATTAGCTGCATCCCAATTGGTAAGCCATCCTTAGAGAATCCACAAGGTAGGGCTAGACTTGGTAGGCCTGCTGGATTAACAATTACTGTGTAAAGATCTCCAAGGTACATCTCTGCAGGCGATTCTGCCTTAGAATTAATCTTAAAAGGTGGAGTTGGGTATACCGGAGCAATAATAGCAGTAGAATCACCTAGTGCAGACTCCAGTTCTGAGGATAGCATGGCCCTTAAGCTTCTTGCCTTACCATATGTTTTTTCATACATCTCTGGGGCTAATGCGTATTTACCTAACAGAATTCTCCTTTTAGCTTCAGAACCGAATGTACTTCTATCATTTCCATATCTTGTACTATCATACCTTCCAAGATTTGAACTTGTTTCAGAAAATGCGATTAGATAGTATGCTGATATTGAATATTTAGCTGTTGGGATATTTACATCTCTATTCTCAATCTCTTCATTCTTAAAAACTTCAATTGCGCTTTGTATTGCATCTTTCACTTCGGTGTTTAGACTTTCACTAAAAAATTCTTCTGGAACCACTAAAGACAATTTTTCAGAGCTTCGATCAAAATCTTGATCGAATGAGGTAAAGTCAGATGGATCTTGTTTAGAAATTACTCGCAAAACTGTGTTGCAATCTTCAATATTTCTACAGATCGGTCCAACTGAGTCCAGGGATGAAGCATATGCAATTGAGCCATATCTTGAAACACTTCCATATGTTACTTTCATCCCAGTACAATTACAGAAACTAGCAGGCATCCTTATAGAGCCTCCAGTATCTTCAGCAATTGAAAAGTAACCTAAACCAGCAGCAACAGCCGCAGCGCTTCCACCACTTGAACCTCCTGGCACATACTCAGTATCCCATGGGTTTTTAGTTACTCCGAAATCTGAGTTTTCTGTGGATGATCCGTGTCCCCATGCGTCACAATTTGTTTTACCGATTAAAACTGCACCTTCTTCCTTAAGAATTTTATATACGGTTGAGTCATATGCAGGAATGTAACTTTCTAAAATTTTAGAACCGGCAGTTGTTTTAATACCTTTTGTGGAGAAAACATCTTTCATCGAATATGGAATTCCAAGTAGTTTTGAAGTCTCGCCTTTTGCAATTCTTTTATCCGCTTCTCTCGCTTGTTCAAGGGCGGTATCTTCAGTGATGGTTATGAAGGAGTTAAGAGTGGGGTTGAGTTTCTTTAGTCGTTCTAGAATATGTGTCGTTAGGTCTAAAGAGCTTATCTCCTTTTTATCTAAAAGAGTGCGTACTTTTTCAATTGTAAAATAATGAATGTCATCTATCATACTTAAATGTAATTTTACCATATGATACTTGCTTTAGAAATATAATAATTGATATAATGTGTGGCAATATGTCAAATTCAGGCAAGGGTTTAATACATAGAGCAGAGAGAAACGAACACGATCGGGATATTGCTGTTCTATACTCCGGCGGAACGATATCATCCATTGTTACATCTGAAGGGTATAAAGATGGAGGTCGCGAAATTGATCTCCTAAGTAAAATGCCTCAACCGGTTGAAGGTTTTAACATATATCACGTTGCGTTCCCATTTACAGGACTTTCTGAGAATCTAACTGCACTAGAGCTAGAGGCAATAGGCAATTCAGTACAGGAAGTTTTAGATAAGGGAAAAGAATAGAATGCGATTATGGGAATGTTTATCTCATTCAAAAATCCCAATTATATCATCGGACCATAGTCCTACAACTGCGTTATTGAAAAAATCCGTTTCGTTTGTGGATGCGTGGGGCGGTATTGCTGGGTGTCAAAATGCATTTGAGCTTTATCTTTCACACGGGCTGAATAATACGACTTTAAGCATAGATTCCTTAGCTGCCAAAATTTCCACTAGTGTAAGTGATAGATTTCAGATATTAAATAAGGGTAAGTTACTACCTGGTTATGATGCAGATATCGTCTTATATGATCCAAATAAAGAAGTATGCGTTGATAAAAAGACACTTCAATATAAAAATAAGATATCTCCGTATATTGGTCAAACGTATAAAGGTAAGGTTGTTCAAAGTTTTCTTAGAGGGAAAAAGTTATTAGATTCAGATGGGAAATTAAACAGACTTGAAGGCCGTTTAATTAAACCTGCGTAGTAGCTAAACAAGGTAGAAGACGGAGAGAGAAAGTATTAGTGCTGTAAGTGTACCAAGTACAGTCTGAGCGATTGTATGATGCTTTAGACGCACTCTAGCCCATGCAACGCTCGGTACAAGAAGGTATAGATAGAAGAGCGACTTGTTTAAAAACATAAAGTTAATTGATGTAATTGCAAAAAGCAGGTATGTCATATGACCAGATATCTTCCAAAATGTAGAAATGAGAGTAAAGAAGACAGATGTTGTAACAAGTGCAAGTGCAACCTTAACAAGAATTACAGAACCAAAATAGTTTGCACTAAGGTAGGTTAGAAGAAATAGAAGACAGGCAAACACCATAAAAAGAGGTCTCTTGCTCCTATCAGATATATCTAGATCGTTAATCAGCTTTAACTTAAGAAATCCAAAAGCAAGAAGTGCGTAAGCAACAGTAGTGAAAAATGCAATCATTAGTGAATTTGCAGAGAGCTCGAGTGCAAGAATTCCAGCAATGTAAAGTGGTATGAGCGCATTTGTAAATCCGTTAAATATCCAAGATATGATCTTTGCTAATACCTCTTCCTGCTCTCTGTTTGCATATTTAACAAGAAGTGCAAATAATCCACTTCCAATTAGAAGCAAGAATAGGATCTCGGCAAACTCTCTATCTAAGAACGGTAGCTCAAGTATTAATCTTTCTATAAACATAACAATATACTATCAGAATTTTACAACTTTTTTTAGCTCAACCAAGAATGATTAAGATTTAGAAAGAAGAATGGGATATTAAAGAGGATAAATATTAGGATTGTAATAGCCAGCAAATAGAGCTGTGGCTTCCCTTTTAAAAATGATATCGCTTTTGCAACAAAGATATATAGAAGTGGGATAATTGGGAAGATATAGCGACCTTGTAGCGCAAGGTATAGATGATTGTGCTTTAGATACATTGAGTAGTTTTGGACAAAATAGAGAACTGCTATGTAAAAAATTGCAACTGTAAGAAGCAAAAGCTCAAGTTTTGTAAATTTCCTCCAGTTTTTAATATTAATCAGAGTAAATATTGAGAGAAGAGTAATAAAGATTGGCTTAAAGTGATCTTGTAATAACATATCTTGATCTCCAAATATACCGAATATCTTTCCTGTTATGTTCTGTAGCCAAAATGGAAAATATGTAATTGGTGAGATTCTTTCATCACTAACAACTGCCCTTACTATCTGATCAATATCACTGTACTGCGTCTTAGGATATGTCACTGTATCTCTGTAAAACACTCCGTTGCTCATACATTTGTCATATGTAAGTACCTGCTCACACTCTGGTAGTAGTCTTCCAAAT
>CAYQNB010000009.1:0-16534 GCA_964418805.1 uncultured Candidatus Saccharibacteria bacterium
AGATTAATCTCGCCACCTGAAACTGCAACAACCCCTTTATTATTCAAGCTTGTTACCTGTTCACCATTAATAGAAACAAAAACATCTGATACTGTAACTCCTGCCATTCGCTCGGCTGCTGAAAGACTTTCTGCAATTGAGTTAGTTGCATCTTCAATATTAACAACAACACCTTTTTTGATTCCTTTGCTTGGATGTGAACAAACGCCAATTACTGTTGGTTGATCTGATTCTTCCACTGCTGAAATTACTGTTGTTACCTTACTAGATCCGATGTCGATTGCTGTAACTATTTTACGTGCCATATTTTAGGCTATCTATATTTTAAATCTATCTACTTACTTTCTACGTCCAATATATTAGAAATTGTATTCCTTCGCAAGTATTAATCTATTCTTTCAAAGCTATGGGTACTTGTCAATTGCTACCTGTTCTTCAATACAGGTCTGTTATATCTAAGGTCTAGTGTTTTAAACTTCATATCATCTGTAATTATCTGATTTGCAATTGATATAAAGCGTTGTAGCTGAAGGTCAATTGACTGATTTAGTGATATAAATACTGCCCTTTTAGATGAGATATTTACGGTTAAAATATCATCAACAATCTTAAAGCTAACAGTCTCAATCTTATACTCTTCAAAGACTTTAATAACCTTTAATATATCTTTTACAAGATAGAATGTTGATTGTTCTCCCTGTTTAAACACCACCTTACTATCAGCCAAAGTTAGTGGAACAGTTTTAATATCTAATGTTTCCATACAATCTTCTTGTTCAATCTCTTGAAGTGTATATCCCTCACTATCCAATATCACACATCTTTCATCTGATATATTTAGTGTTAGGAGTGGTTCTCTTTCCAAAACATTTATCACAATCCCATTTGGAAACTCCTTAGACACAATACTGCTTTTAACAAAGGGATTAAACTTCACAATATCACTCTTAATATCTTCTGTTTTAAGTGTGAAGTAGTTTTTTCCAAGTATACTTTCACTAAACTGTGAGATCTGCTCTTCACTGACATATTTCAGTTCTTTTCCATTTGAATCAACAATCTTCACACTATCTATATTAAAGATTGTAATTCTGAAAAGAATTTGGGGAAGCAATGGAAGAGAGAATATAAATATGAGAATTAGTATTAGAGAGAATATCTTTCTATACTTACCAATCTTTCTTAAAAATATTCTGATCTTTTCTTTACTTAGAGGTTTAGGTTCACTGTTCATATCTCATTGTATCATTAATGAAGATATTACATTCCATACTTTTCTTTCAACTCTCTAGCCTTGTACACAACCCCGGATTTAGCATCTGGGAGTAGCTTTAGAAGCAGCTTTGCAACAAATTCTGGAGTGTAATTTGAATTCTCTTTGTGACTCTGAAGGAAGATATCAACGGTTGGTAGATCTTCTTTTTTTTGCCCACGAACGTACTTCTGCATTGGTGTCTCCACCTTTCCAGGCTGGAAAGCAAATATCGTAGTTGGAAATTCTAAAGTTTCTTGCTCCATAGCTACAGACTGAGTAAAGATTTCAACTGCGGCCTTAGTTGCTGTATATATACTCCAACCGGCCATAGGTTTCTGTGCTGCACCGGATGATATATTCACGATCTTTTTGCTACATTCATAGTCTGAGAACGCTTTAAGAAAACATCTAGTTGTATTTATTGTGCCAAGCACATTTATATCAAAACATTTCTCAATATCCTCTGGGTTTGAGTTGTGAATAAACTTGATTGGATCTACTACTCCTGCATTATTTATGAGGATAATCTCATCACAACTCTTCTTATCAATCTTACCCATTATTTCCCCAAAAGCATTTTCAATTTCGCTATTAACCCCAACATTACATTTGATACTTTGAAGATTTGTATTATCTTCTGGTTCGATACTCCTATTAAGTGTAAATATAAAGTTAGTAGGGTCTTCGAGTAGCAATTCCTTAACACCTTTTCCAATCCCTTTAGTTGTGCCAGTTACAATATAATATTTCATGCTTCTTTAATTCCAATATATACAATCTCAAAAAGTATATTATCTGGTGATTTAAACATCACCTGAAAATATGTTTTATCTGAACTATCAACAAATTCTGATCTATGCCTTGGAGTTTCAAATAGTGTTTCAATTTTCAATTTCGTAAGATAGTTTGTAATAACATCTATATCTTTCTGATTCTCAACCCTAATTGCAATATGGTTTAAGCCCCTTGAATCATAGTCTTGAGTTTGGTCTTTATTCGCATCTACAAACCAGATATCTCCATTTGTATCACTCTTGTATCCAACTGTATCACCTGTCTCAAATATAACTGTCCAGCCAAGAAATTCCATTAGCTGTTTATAGAAATCTTTATTCTTAGAATCAATATTTAATTGTAGATGATAGAGGTGAGACTTCATTATTGGAGTATATCACAGTCAATATACTTAAGACTTTCATATTTCAGTGATGTTTGGAAAATGTGTAGTTCACGTATATACTCAAAACATGGTAACTCAAGTATTTAGTATTACAAATATTGATGACGCAATTGCATGTGCAAAGGCTGGTGTAGATAATATTGGGGTGAGAGTTGGAGCGGGGACTGTTCCATGGGAGATCAGCATTAATGAGGCCATACAAATCAAGAACTCAATAATCTCACCTTCCAATCTTGTTGTTATCAGTAACTCAAGTAGTATTAGCGAGCTGTTACAAATTGTAGTTGAAGTACAACCTGCCTATATCCAAACTCTTGCAGATCTTGAAACATTAGATATGGCCGCAAGAACAGAGTTATACTTGGAATTGAAAAACCATCAGACAAAATTAATATCTGGCCTTCCTCTTAAAGACCGAATGTCAATTAAACAGGCTCAAGGCTTATCTCAGGTTACAGATATAATAATATTAGAAACAGTAACTCCAGGAAAGTTAGAGATGGGTGCAACAGGTGAGCTAAACGACTGGAATCTAGCGGCAGAACTAATTAAGACCGTTGACCGTCCTATTATCATGTCAGGAGGTCTAGGTCCACACAATGTAGCAGAGTGTATAAGAGCAACTAACCCTTGGGGAGTGGATTCGATGACTGGAACTGATATAGATGGTTCAGATCATATGAAAAAGGATATTAAGAAAGTAGAAGATTTTGTTACAAAAACCAAGTCGGCTATCTCACAATATCATACAACATAATTCCCTCATCTAATGCCCTTAATGTAACTCTCGTCCCTTTAGTTAAGTTCTTTGGTAAATCAGTAGAAGCTATCCACTCCCATGACTCAATCCCACCCTCTTCAAGAACTTTAGGTTCCCCATCTTTCCATTTTGCTGTAAGTCCAATATGGATATAGTGCTTTGGTTTGTAGCTATCAGTATTAGAAACAAATTGAAGCTTAATATCCTCAATAATAATTCCACACTCTTCAAGAATTTCTCTTTTCGCACACTCTGAAAAAGACTCCATATACTCTAGATGACCTACTGGTAAAAGATATTCAACCTCTCCAGCCTTATTTTTTGCTTTACCAAAAAGTATGCTATCTCCCTTGAATACTAAGATGCCAACACTTATTTTTGTAACTTGGTCATTCATAGAAATATTATAACACTTGAAGATGTGTATACGTTGTCTTTATATTATGGAATAGAAAAGTATCCCTCTAATCATTGAGCTCTGCCTCAAGTATCTCTCTCAGCCTAGCAAGATTTGGTTTAAACAAAGATTTCCCTTGCTTTGTTTTAATTCTATCTGGGAATTTTTCTTCGAATAATGAACACATATTTAACCATTCTTCCTTTTTATATTTTTCGCGCACATGATCTGGGTCTGTTTTACTGAGATTATCTGAATCAACAAGTATCTCTTCGTCATCCTGCGTAGCAAGATATGTTTCCGTCGCTTTTATCAAGCGTAAGAGCTTTGCAATATCACTTTCCGAAAGTTCTAAAAATGAAACAGCTTCTTTAACGAGTTCATCAGTCTGCTTATCTGCCTCAGGCTGTAGTTTGAGTAGTTCTTCTTTTGATAATTTCTCATCATCCTTGATTAACCCGCTCCAACCGATGTCATGAATATAACCAGCAATAATTAATAAGTTCAGATCATCCCTCTCTTTCCCAATCTTTTGAATCCAACTAACAACGCGCTTAGCATGTTGCCAATCACCAGGTCGACATTTCAAAATGTATGGTTCGAAGTGACTTTCTAATTGGGCTGTTGTGAAGTTTTCAATGAGATTTGGCATTAATACAATTCTAAAACCTATTAAGATTAACTAGATTGTGTAAATTTGGAGCGAGAGACGGGGTTCGAACCCGCGACCTACACATTGGCAATGTGTCGTTCTAGCCAACTGAACTACTCTCGCCAAAAAATATGCCGAGACCCAGGATTGAACTGGGGACCCTTTGTTCTTCAGACAAATGCTCTACCAGCTGAGCTATCTCGGCACGTTTCTATAGTAAAATCATATCAAAAACCAAGATTACTATCAACAATAGCTTTAAACTTCTTTTTAAAGATCTCTTTTGAATTAATATGTTTAATATCTCGTACATATTTCATACCTTCTAATTTTGATATTGCCTCCAATACATTTTTGGTGCTTTGGGTTTCAAAGAGTATTCCTGTTTTGCCACTGCTCACAATCTCACTTGCACCACCTCTGTTATATGCGACCACAGGGGTATTAAGAAGAAGTGCCTCTGCAATTGCAATGCCGTAGTCTTCAACACCGCAGAATATTAGGGCTTTAGCATTTAGAATTAGATCATTCTTAACCTCTTCAGTGACACTTCCAAGAAACTCAATATTCTTATGCCCTCGAGACTTCTTTTCCAAACTCTTTTTAAGCGAACCCTCACCAATAATCTTTAGATTAAATCCTCCTTCAATTGCACTCTCAATTAATAACTCACCTCCCTTGTTTGGTTCAAATGGTGAGATAGCTAGGATATATTTAGAATCACTAACTTTCTTCACACCAAGATTTAGAACCTGTACCGGTGGATTTAATATATATTTCGAATCAATCCCCCAATACTTCTTCACACGCATCTTTGTTAGTTGCGAATTTAAGATTAAGACATCGATTCTTTTTGAACTTGCAACATCCCACATACGAAGATAGTTGAGAAGGGGAAAAATGATAAGTTTCTTCAGAATGTATATATTTTTAAAATATATATCTTTCATATCCCACGCATACCTCATTGGAGAGTGGATATATGATATGTGAAGTGTGTTTGGGCTTGTTAAAACACCTTTTGCAACAGATGAGCTTGAGGAAATCACAATATCATACCCATCAAGCTTTAAGGTCTCAATTGCAAGAGGCCAGAGAAAATATGTGTAGCGATAGTATGATTTTAGAAATGGAAATTTTTGAAGAAATGAGAATTTAACATCTTTGTTTAGATTCGTTTGAACTAGTTTCGTGTCACCAAACATAGTGAAGATATCTGCATCTGGATATACCGCTAAAATTGTTTTTACAACTCTTTCTGCACCACCCCACTTGAAAAAATGATCATGTACTATTGCAACTTTCAAACCCTTATTCTTTCTCATTGTATACAACAACTGTTCTGCCCTTAAGTTTTGGTTCAAAGATTGACTCCTTAAACTTGAGATATAGAAAACCTACAATTAGAAGAGCAACACCTCCAAGAATCATACCAAGACTAATTGAATATCCTGTATCAGGGGTTTGGCCAGTTGGTGGTACATATGTATTAACAATTGTATATTTTCCTGAGATTGGAGCATCTGTTAGTTGGTTGGATGGTGGACTTCCGTCTGTTAATATTGCAGATTTAAATGGCTCATCCTCTCCACTATATTCAAACTCAAGAACTAGGTCCCCTGATGAAATTGCTTCAAACTCAACTCTTTCAAACACATCAGGTGTACTCACAGTGCTATACAGTATCGCTTTACCAGACTGACAAAACCCTGTTAGCATAACAACCCCATTTGTATTATCCACACTCTGCTCATCTTCAGGATAGTCACAAAAAAGTGAATCATTTCTTTCTGCCTTAACAACTCGAACAAGATCAGGATTAAATGTTAAAACACTTCTTGCTAGTATTACATCTTCACCTTCAGAATCTATTAATATATCAACAGTGAAGTTCTCACCCTTTTTAATAGCACCGTTTCCCGGTTTAAGGGTGAACTGTGCAGCGGAGGTTTCAATTACACCGAGAAGAAACATAGATATTAATAGAAGAATAAATGTAACAAATTTTTTCATAACACTATTTTAGCATATTATTCAAGAGTTCCTGTTTCTACAACAAAGTTTACAATATCAGAGGATGTTTTACTCCCACCATTTTGCCAAGAGCTCCAATTAGAGCCCTGGTCAGTGCTATATCTATGATATATATATTCATTGGTACCCATAACTGACTGGAAAACTTTATTAAATG
The DNA here is from genome assembly GCA_964418805.1 of uncultured Candidatus Saccharibacteria bacterium. Lineage (GTDB taxonomy): Bacteria > Patescibacteriota > Dojkabacteria > SC72 > SC72 > CAYQNB01. The sequence continues at coordinate 6,436 of CAYQNB010000009.1, forward strand.
GAGTGAGATATACCATAGAGCCTTCATAAACAACAGCATTGGATGTTTTAGCCCAACCACCCCACGATTGTCCAAAGCTTGTACTTATACGTGTATACATAGCGCCATCTGTACCTCGCACAGATTGAATGACACGGTTTGGAGTGCTCACCATTGATATATTACTACTCGCACTTCCGCTAACCCCCCAACTACTCCAACTCTGTCCACCATTTCTTGAATATCTTGAGATTATCCTGTTATCACCTCTTCTAACTGTTTGTATTACACGACTACCCCACCGACCAAATCTAACCTCACCAATAATCTGAGAGCTTCTTTCCCAAGAGGTCCAAGAGACCGCCTTGTTCGAACTAGTTCTAGTGTACATATAACCATTCTTGCCTCTGATACTTTGAATAACTCGACCACTTGTTGGGTCATATATCATTGTGACAGACGCAGATCCTGTTCCCTCTCTCACCCAAGCACTCCATGTTGTTCCTCCATCTGTTGACCTGCGTGTATATTGCCCAAAATCTGTTGCCCATCTTGCTTGTATTACAGTGTCAACTGCAACAACTGTCGCTATCTCACCTCGACTATACCCACCAAATACCCATGAGCTCCAAGTATCTCCAAAATCTGTGGAAATTCTAACCTGAATATCCCTAGCACTTCCCACTCTTGTTTGAATTAATCTTCCTGTTGAAGAGTCAAATGCAAAAGATGTTAAATGGTTTTGCGAAGTTGAATCGGTCATAAAAGATGTAAATGATTGTCCGCCATCATCACTTAAACTTGTATTATGACTTCCGTCAGTACCTCTAATTGATTGTAAGATCCTCTCTTGAACAGCAATACTATTCCCACCATTATCCACAGCTCTAATCGCATTATATGCATTAAGTATTCCGTATCCAATATTTGATGAAAAACCATTATTTAAATCAGAAGCACTGTGCCTTAGAATGAAACGAACTTGGCTTGATGTCAATGTCGGATGCAAAGACCAAACTAGTGCAGCGACACCACTAACTTGCGGTGCTGCAAATGAGGTTCCAGCAGAGCTACCGATACTAAATTGGCCTGTTCCCATGATATTAGGAGGGTAACTTAAGTCAGTTGGATTTAGATTAACCACATCACTGGACATACATGCCTCTCCATTACCATCATTATCCCACTGATTACTCGTTAGGTAGCAGGTGTATGTTTCATTAATTATTCCAGAACTAACAGGAGCAGATAGATCAAGATGTGAGCCATAGCTTGAGTATGATGTTTTGCTCCCATTCTTGTTTGTTGCTCCAATTGCCATAACACTGTCATATCCTGCGGGATATTGCACAACGGTATTTCCATTATTTCCAGACGCAGCAACAAGAAGAACATCCTCTACATAGTATGCTTGATCCATTGCGAGCTCTTCAAATACATCTGGGATTGGGCCTCCAAAACTCATATTTATAACTTTGGCTCCATTTGCCACTGCATATTCAACTCCTCTAACTATCTGGTCTGAGTATCCACCATCCATCGACCAGTTTGCACCAGTTCCATCGTATGTTGAACCAAAGAGTGCAATTGGCATTATTGAAACCCCAGGCGCAATACCTGAAACTCCACTAGCATTATTAGTCTTAGCAGCTATTATATTACTCACAAATGTACCATGTCCCATTGTGTCATTTGCATGACCCATATCACTCTTTCCACATCCGTGAGTTTGTGGGTTCTCTGGATCTGGAGCAACTACACATGACTCATATTTATCGTAATCAACAAGATGAAGTCCGTTGAAATCATCAAAATATCCGTTAACATCATCATCTAACTGATTATTTGCTGTTTCACCTACGTTTACATATATGTTGTCTGTGAAGTCTGGAGATTTTGCAAACTCCCACTCTTCTGCATATTTAAGATAGTTTTCAAAAGCAGCACCCGAATCAATTACGGCAACAATTACAGAAGATTGTCCACCATAACTAACTGCCTGTGAATCCATATGACCCCACGCTCTAACAATATCGATTCCATAGTTTCCACCACTTGGTTGATTTAGATACCACTGTTTTGAATTGTCAGAGTAGCTGTTTGCTACTGGAAATCTTGGATCATCTGGTGGATTTGGATATGCATTTAGATATCGCTTAAGGGATTGAGACACTGCAATTACATTAGGATTTCTTTCTAATTCATTAAGTTTCTTACTCTGCTCCCCTTTAGAGATTATCACAGGAAGCGCTACGACCTCATCGTATGTGTATAGCTTTTCAATCTCTTCTCTAACTTTGTTGCTAAGACTTTTGCTCTCTTTCTTAAAAGCACTCTTTTTATAGAAGACAACAAACCTATCCTCACTTACATCTTCACCTGAATATATTATTGTATCTCTAATCGAGACCTTTCTACCCCGCTTAACCTCTTGTACTGCATCTGCAATCCTCTCGCTTGGATATTTAATTTCAGAATTTATTACAGTGCTTTCATTTGCAAATACAGATGCAAAAGTTGAGGTGAAAAGGAAGGACACCCAAACTAATACTGATGTATATCTTAATATTTTCACTATAATCCTATCTCTCTAATTAATGTATTATCGTTCTCCCATCCAACGGCCCAGACTTGCCATAACTGTTTTAGTTTAGCAATTGCAGTTGCACTTAGTCCACTTTTGGGTTTTACTCTGTACACACCATCTCCAATTGTAGTTACAATATCAAGATTATTTGCAGATATTAAACTAACTGCATCACCACCTGATACATCTGGTTTAAAGCCAACAAGAAACGGTGCCTTCTGAAAATTATCTCTAAGCTCATTCCAAAGCTCTGTTGTACCACTATCATATCCAAGTGCCCATATTCCTACACCTGCAAGTCCATTGTCTCGAACAAACTGATATTTTGCTCCAAGTGAGTCTGCATCATCGTAGTATCCATGTCTCCACTTTCCAGCGTATTGATATGCATACCAACGAGCTTTCTCAGTATTATTCCACCTAATTGTATCCGAATTATGATATGCGTCATATATTGGATCAACAACAGTTGAGTATGTCTCAATACCGGCATTACAGTTTGGATAGTCGACTCTTGCATTGTATATATTGTAGTCTGAGGTTTTAACCTGTGCATCAATTCCATAGTATGGCACCCCCATTATTATCTTTGCCTTTCCTGCTTGTGTACCTGCTAAAAGTGTATGTGTTGATGTATTCCAGTTTGGTGTTCCATACACATTGTTTCCAAACAGAGGCGACATTGGTGCCATCTTCTTTCCATCCCAACAACTTGTTGTTATGTAGTCATATGTCATCATCATTATGTAATCAATCTTTGTCTTTCCAAGTGCGACAAGATCGTATGCAGTTCCACCGTATGGTGAAGAACCAAATACATCTGTACTGACTTGAGAACCAGGAAATTCTGATTTCATTCTGGTTGCAAGCTTTCCGTGCCAGCTAGCAAAATTTGCTCTAAGGGTATCTGTAACAGGATTACTTCCATCTGCAATATATTCAAAGTCGATATTCACTCCATCAAGCCCCCTATTTCTAACAGTTGTTACAATATTTTCAATTAGAGCATCACCACCACCATTTGCATTTGCAACAATATCCTTAATACTTGAATTGTGAAAGTTCTTAACAACAAGAACAACCTTAACACCATTATCGTGCGCCAGGCTAACCATATTTGAGAAGTTTGTGGAGTTGAAGCCTGTTAGACCCGCATCGTTAACCCACTGTCCGTTTGTATAGCAGGTGAGTCCAAAGTATGCGATTGTACTAAGTTTGTCATATTGAAGTTCATTGTATTTACTAAGTTGCCAATATGGCATGAACCCCATCACCTCTTTGTCAACCAACTCGTTTACCGCAGGTACAAATGCGCTTGGCAATCTACTCTTTCTATCTAGTTTTTGATCATATTCAAAATCAAACTCACTGCTTATATACTCCTTATCTTCAATCTGATGGACTGATGTTGTTGGGAGTTCATAGAAGGCATCTGGGTTATCAAGAAGCTCTATAACTTCTTCTTGCTCAGTTTCAGCAACACCTTTTACAGCCTCAGGTGCATCCACTAGATCACTAAATGTAATCTCGTTATTTACCACATCATCATTTTGCGCCACTGCATTTAGGGCAATCTGCTCACTATTCTCTACTATATCCTTGTTTGCTTGATATCCACTAATAGTGTTGAGGGTATAGAAGGTTGCGATTGCAACAAAAATTACAGCCTTAATTACTATGTATTTTTTCAGAAGTGACAGTAGATTCATAATATAATATTATCTAAGATATGGACTCATTACAAACAATTGTATTAGCTCTAGTGCAGGGAATCACAGAACTGCTTCCTATCTCCAGTTCTGCTCACCTAATACTTGTTTCAAAATATGCATTTAATTTTGATATATCATACTTTCTTCTCACAGCTCTTCATCTTGGAACAACATTTGCCATACTAATATATTTCAGAGATTTCTTTTTTAAAGAGATATTTAGAAGAGAGAAGTTGGGGATTGCGAGCAAGATTATAGTTGCATCAATTCCAGCAGGTGTTTTAGGTGTTCTACTTAGCAGTTACATTGAAAGTACACTTAACTCAGAGCTAGTTATCATCTGCACTCTTCTTCTTGTTGGTGGCCTAATGATTCTTGCAGAAAGATTTGATTCAAAAAGAGTATCGTCAATTAATAACTGGCAGGATATTTCACTAAAGCAGGCTGTAGTTATGGGTTTTTCACAGTCCCTTGCACTTATACCAGGGACATCAAGATCGGGTATAACAACTGTAGCAGGGATATTTAGTGGTGTTGAGAAGTTTAGCGCTCTTCAATTTAGTTTTTTGATGGGAGTTCCTATTCTTCTTGGATCATTTATGTACAAACTATACTCACATCCAAATGGCATTAATGCACTCTTTTCAATGGAGATACTTCTTGGGATATTTGTGGCGATGTTTGTTGGTTTGATATCCCTTAAAGTATTAAATGCTTTTTCAAAAAAGAGGTTCCTTACATTCTTTGGAGTGTACAGAATATTGCTTGCTTTAATACTTCTTCTTAACCTTGTTATATAACAGAGAGAAGATTCACCCCAGTCATTGTATTAGGTGTTGGTACATTTAGAACTCCAAGTATTGTTGGTGCAACATCTGCAAGAATTCCAGTTGGGGAAGCTTGTGGACCTGTTCCGATCTTAAATATCTTTCCGCTAACACCCTGCTTGACTTGATTAATGTCAGAGAGAAGTATGAATGGGACGGGATTATTGGTATGAGCTGTATCAATCTTCTTAGTTACCCTATCAATCATGGTCTCACAGTTTCCATGGTCTGCAATTATCATCACAGCACCACCTAGCTCAAGTGCCCTAGTTGATATATCCATACTAATCCTATCTGTTATCTCATTTGCCGTTATGGTTGCTCCAAGATTTCCAGTGTGACCAAGCATATCTGGATTTGCAAGATTAATTACAATGAATGCATATTTTTTCTTTTGCATATTGTTAAGTCTGTACAAAACCTCATCTCTAATGATTTCAGAGCTCATCTGTGGAGTGCTGGAGTAGTCGAATACTTTTGGAGACGGAATATTGAAAAAGTCCTCACCTGGATGCGGATTTTCAACACCACCATTGAAAAAGTATGAGATATGCATGAACTTCTCTGTCTCACTAATATGTAACTGATTTAGATTAGCACCAGATATTGCAGTTGAGAGGTTCTGCTCAATTCTCTTTGGAGGAAATATTACTTTTGCAGGAAGACCTTCCTCATATCCTGTCATTGTTGCAAAGTATAGGTTTTCAGGAAAGTTCACTCTATTAAACTCTGTAAACTCTGGAAGAACAAATGTCTTTGTAATCTGTCTTGCCCTATCCTCTCTGTAGTTGTAGAAAAGTACAACATCGTTTGAAGTGATTGGACCAACTGCTTGACCATTCTCTTGCATCATTGTTGTTGGTGTGAAGATCTGGTCGTTCTCACCTGCCTTGTATGCGCTTTGTACAAGTTCAAAAGGATCTGTTGCAGCTCTTTGTCCAAGACCAACCATCGCATTGTATGCCATCTGAGTTCTCTCCCACCTTTTGTCCCTATCCATTCCATAGAATCTACCCATTACAGAGGCAAGCTTTCCAACACCAGTACTCTTAAACTTTTCAATTAGTTTGCTAAGGTAGAAGTATCCATCAGTCATTCCTGTATCTCTGCCATCTAGAAATGCATGGATATATGGTGAGACACCATTTGCCTTACACATATCAATAAGTTCAAACAGGTGTTCAATATGACCATGAACACCACCTGCAGAGAGTATTCCCACAAGATGTAGCTTGCTTCCTCTTCCTTTAACCTCTGCAAACATCTCACGGATCACCTCATGATCTTTGAAAGTTCCACCTGCAATTGCATCATTGATTCTTGGAAGACTTTGATATACAACCTGACCAGAACCGATATTTAGATGACCCACCTCACTATTTCCAGGCTCCTCAGATGGAAGTCCCACATGAGTTCCAGATGCATGAAGAAGTGTGGACTTTCCCATTGACCATGCCCTGTCCAAAAAAGGAGTCTTTGCACCAAGTACAGCATTGCCCTCTTTGTCAGGGTGGATTCCAAGTCCATCAAGAATTAGTAGAACTACAAACTCTTTTTTTAGAGTCTCATCAACTACATTTACATTCGCTTTTGTATCTTTTTTGAAAAACCAATCAAGCATGAGATAATATATAGGCAGGTTAAATAATTATATATACATTGTACATCATTATATGGAAAGTATAACTCTCGCACAAATTAAAGAGTTAAAAGAGTCAATTGAACAGAGTGTAGAGTCACTTGATATAGATAAAAAGAAGCTTAAACTAAAGGAACTTGAAGTTAAATCAATCGAACCTGATTTTTGGAAAGATCAAAATAGTGCAAAGAGTGTAATGTCTCAGATTGAGAACTTGCGATATGAGATAGAAAGTAGTGCAAAACTCTCAGATGATATAAACAGTATATTCGAGCTTTTTCAAAGCTCAGATGATGATGGTCAAAAATCTCTGCAGATTGATATTGAAGATGTACAGACAAGATTTAAAGCATTTGAAATTTTAAAGTTTCTCTCTGCTAAATATGACAATCAGGGAGCAATCCTTTCAGTTCACGCAGGCCAGGGTGGAACGGAGGCAAACGATTGGGCACAGATGATTTTGCGAATGTATACACGGTACTGTGAAAAGGCAAACCTTTCTTGCGAGATTGTACATATGGTCTCTGGTTCTGAGACAGGAATTAGCACTGCAACGCTTAAGATTGAAGGACCATATGCATTTGGAAAACTAAAAAGAGAATCAGGAACTCACAGACTTGTACGCGTTTCCCCTTTTAATGCTCAGGGTCTTCGACAAACATCATTTGCAGGTGTTGAGGTTATCCCAATTATCCCAGAGGGAGACACAGAGATTGAGATTAGAGATGAGGATATTGATTTTAAGGCAGTTAGAGCAGGTGGTGCTGGCGGGCAGCATGTGAATAAGACATCATCTGCAGTTCAGATTGTTCACATCCCATCGGGAATAACAGTACACAGCTCTGAGCAAAGAGACCAATTTCAAAACAGAAAGGCTGCTATGGAGATATTGCGTGCAAAACTTTGGCAGATTGAAGAGGGAAAAAGAGAGGATGAGATGAGAAAGATTAAAGGAGAGCATAAGATTGCTGGATGGGGAAATCAGATTAGAAACTATGTACTTCACCCATACAAACTTGTTAAGGATCTAAGAACCGATATTCAATCAAATGACCCACTTTCAGTGCTTGATGGAGAACTTGACTCCTTTATTGATGCACAGGTTAGAATACAGTAAGATAGAGAGGTATGAACAATCTGCCTTTAATAAAATTTAACGATGTAAGTAAATCATATCCAGGAGGCATCCTTGCAGTGAGAGATCTTTCATTTGAGGTTCTAAAGGGTGAATTTGTATTCATCGTAGGTCCATCTGGAGCTGGTAAATCAACTCTTGCAAGACTTTTAATTAGACAGGAGGTACCAACATCCGGGACAATCCACTTTGAAGACATTGAGGTACCAAGGATTCCACGAAAACTTCTTTCAGTGTATAGACAGCAGCTTGGTGTGGTATTCCAGGATCTAAAACTAATTGAAACTAAAACAGTTAGGGAAAATGTTCAGTTTGCACTTGAAATTACAAAAAGAAATCCATCTGAGATTGATGACACAACTGACTATCTTCTTGATGTTGTAAATCTTAAAGGTCGCTCTCACCTATTCCCTCAAGAGCTTTCAGGAGGTGAGAAGCAGAGAGTTGCAATTGCAAGAGCACTAGCAAATGACCCAAAGCTCTTCATTGCAGACGAACCAACAGGAAACCTTGACCCAACAACAGCACTTGAGATATTAAACATACTAAAGACAATTAACAATCTTGGAACAACTATTATTGTAATTACACACGACTACAATATTGTTGACCTAATGCAAAAGCGCGTAATTCACGTTGAAAGTGGAAGAATCATAGCAGATGATAGTGGAGGATATCTGGAAAGCAAAAACAGTGGTGTCGGAAGAAGAAAAGAGGACAATACAGAGCAAAAGAAAGAGAGTAAGGTAGAGACTAAAGTTGAGGTTGAAAAGAACGACACACTTGATATTTTGAATCTTGATAAAGGTTTGCACAGTAAACTCACAAAAGCTAAGATAGATAGTGTAGAGATGCTTCTAAACTGTACCTACCAAGACTTGAAAAAGATTGGTATTAAGGGTAAGAATGCTAAGAAGCTTGAGGAGAGTTTAAGTAGATATTTGAAAGGTAATAACAATGAATGATTTTAATAGAGTATTAAAAAGTACAAAGAATAATATAGAGAGAAATAGATGGTTATCTCTTTCAACTATCTTTGTAATTTCCATAGTCTTTACAATAACAACAGCATTCATTCTACTTGCTGTATTTGGACAAAAAGCAGTTAAATACTATGAAACAAGAGCTCAGGTAATTGTGTTTTTCAAAAAAGAGGCACCAGAAAGTGAGATATTCAAGTTTAGAGATCAGATTAATGATTCTGAGATTGTTGAGAGTATCGACTATATCTCACAGGAAGAAGCACTTGAGATATATAGAACAGATTTTGAAAATGATCCAGATCTTGTTGAAACAATTACAGCAGATACACTCCCACCAAGTTTAGGAGTTCGTGCAAAATCTATTGAAAACCTTGAAACTATTATTGTTACTATAAATGAGCAGAAGGAGAAGAATGCTTATGTAGATGAGGTCTTCTACTTCAAAGATGTAGTAGATAATATAAAGTCACTCTCAAAAATTATCAACTACGGAGCAATAATCCTCATCACCTCCCTCTCCATCATAACCTTCTCTCTAATCATGGTAACAATCGGTTTTAACATACTTGCACACAAAAACGAGATTGAGATTATGCATCTAGTTGGAAGTTCTGATAAGAATATTAAACTTCCATTCTTGATGGAGGGTGCACTGTATGGAATAATAGGAGCTGTAATTGCATCAACAATAATCATTCTTCCATGGTATGTGATTCTAGCAAGCACAAGAGGTTCTGATTTCCACTTCTGGCTTAGCCAGTTCTTCTCAGATCTCTCACTTGGTTTTGTAACCTCATTTAATATCTGGGTGGTACTCCTCTTTGTTCTCTTTGAAATCCTCATTGGAATTACATTTGGAATGATTAGTAGTTACGCTGCTGTTTTGAAGTATCTCAATTTAAAAGAGAAGTAATGAGAAAGACCAAGGTGTTTTTCAAAACAAAAAATCTCTTTTCAATCCTCTTAACAGTCCTAATACTCTCTACATACTTCACACTTCTATATAAGATCTCAGATCTCTCACCTGTTAGTGCATATGAAACTAGTTGTCCTACATCTATGAGTGACTATGAATGTCTAGAGTTTCTTCAAGATCAATCAGAGAAGATTAATGAGGAGAAGGGAAAAGCAAGTGAAGGAATTAGCAATGAGCAATATCAACAGCTAACACTAAATCAAAAAATCAGTTATATCAATTCTCAGATTGCAACAACAGAGAACAATATTAGCGAGCTTG